>NZ_JAUBQW010000239.1:0-4247 GCF_036701485.1 Microcoleus sp. Pol11C3
ATCGCTGGTATTTATAATTATGAACTTTCTTGGAAGACAAACTAGCGATCTCCTAAGACTTTCGCAAGAGGTCTAATCTATCCAATATTCCTTAGCTCTACTAATGTCTTAGTCGGGAGTGCTTTTATCCCCACCGCACAGCATCCGCACAATCGCGGCTCCCACTTGTCCAAAGTAGACTCGGTAGCCCGGGCCGTAGTCAATCTTAAGTTCGCAAACTCCTTCGCCAACTGAGCTACACTCTCCCAAATTGCCACTGCTAACGCGCTCAAGCCTCTTATCAATCCTGATGTTAGCGTTAACATCGCGTAGCGAACCAAACTATTGGGCAAAAGGAAACGTACCGTCAGGCTTGCCATAACGCTTAATCTCTGTTGGTTGCCCTTCCATAATCGGAACTTGAGCCACTCAGCACCCCAATATTAAAGCCGCGCCCGATCGCCCATTGACTTCATGCGCTACAATTATTAAGAAATCTTTAGTTAGATCCGTTTAACGTTCCAGACGCATTATGAGTCTTCCCATTCGCAACGTCGCCATCATTGCTCACGTCGATCACGGCAAAACCACCCTTGTGGACGCTCTCCTCAGACAGTCCGGGATCTTCCGCGAAGGGGAAGAAATCCCAGATTGCGTCATGGACTCCAACGACATCGAGCGCGAGCGTGGCATTACCATCCTTTCCAAAAACACCGCCGTCAGGTACGGAGAAACCCTGATCAACATCGTCGATACCCCCGGACACGCGGACTTCGGCGGAGAAGTCGAACGAGTTCTCGGCATGGTTGACGGCTGTCTGCTGATCGTAGACGCCAACGAAGGCCCGATGCCACAAACCCGCTTCGTGCTGAAAAAAGCCCTAGAAAAAGGACTGCGCCCGATCGTCTTTGTGAATAAGATCGATCGCGAGCGAGCCGACCCCCACAAAGCCGTCGATAAAGTTTTGGATCTGTTCCTCGAACTAGGTGCTGACGACGATCAGTGCGAATTTCCCTATCTCTTCGGTTCCGGCTTAAGCGGTTACGCCAAAAAACACCTCGAAGATGAAGGGGTAGATATGAAGCCCCTCTTTGAAGAAATCCTCGACCACGTACCACCCCCCGTAGGCGACCCCAACAAGCCACTACAACTGCAAGTAACCACCTTAGATTACTCAGAATATGTCGGTCGCATCGTCATCGGCCGCATCCACAACGGCACAATTAGAATCGGTCAACAAGCAGTCTTAATCACCGAAAGCGGCGCGATTGTCAAATCAAAAATTACCAAATTGATGGGCTTTGAAGGCCTGAAGCGGATTGATATCCCAGAATCTTCTGCTGGTAATCTTGTCGCCGTTGCAGGTTTTGCTGATGCGTATATTGGCGAGACAATTACCTGCCCGAACGACCCGCAAGCGCTGCCTTTAATCAAGGTAGATGAACCGACTTTGCAGATGACTTTCTCGGTGAACGATTCGCCGTTCTGCGGTCAAGAAGGAAGTTTGGTGACATCTCGGCAAATTCGCGATCGACTAATGCGAGAACTCCAAACCAACGTCGCCTTGCGCGTCGAAGAAACCGAATCTCCCGACAAATTCCTCGTATCCGGCCGCGGCGAACTCCACCTCGGAATCCTGATCGAAAATATGCGTCGCGAAGGATACGAATTCCAAGTATCTCAACCGCAAGTAATCTTCCGCGAAATCGGCGGTCGTCCCTGCGAACCTTTTGAATGTTTGGTATTAGACGTACCCGAAGAAGCAGTCGGCGGCTGCATCGAACGCCTCGGTCAGCGGAAAGCCGAAATGCAAGATATGCACGTCAGCAGCACCGGCCGCACGCAAATAGAATTTTCAGTTCCCGCCCGCGGCTTGATTGGATTCCGAGGCGAGTTTATGCGCTTGACTCGTGGCGCTGGAATTATGAACCACAGCTTCCTGGACTATCGCCCCCTCGGTGGAGAAATTATCGCCCGTCGCAACGGAGTATTGATTTCCTTTGAAGAAGGAATTGCAACTACTTATTCACTGAAAAATGCTGAAGACCGCGGCGTATTTTTCATTACCCCCGGAACCAAGGTTTACAGAGGGATGATTATCGGAGAAAACAACCGAGACGAAGACATGGAGCTGAATATTTGCAAGTCGAAGCAGTTGACAAACCACCGCGCATCTGGCGGTGAAGAATTGGCGCAATTGCAAGCGCCAGTCGATATGAGTTTGGAGCGCGCTTTGGAGTACATCGGCCAGGATGAATTGGTGGAAGTAACACCAAAATCAATTCGCTTGCGGAAGGTTTCCAAGAAGTTGGTCAAACGGTAAAACAACTTGTAGGGTGCGCCTCGGCGCACCTTACTTTCTATCGACAGTAAAAACCTGCCAAAAATTTCAAAATTATATATTATCCAATTGTGCTTTGGTTATTTTACTTAGTTATCTACTTATCAACTGATCTTTATCACTAGATGTTTCCCGCAAAGCCTTTAAATACTATGCAAATAAGGTTCTCAGAGAAGCACAAGTATTCGGATCAGATAAAACCTTTTCAATATTAAGTCGAGCGAGAATTCGATCGCCGTGTTCTTTTTCATTAAATCCAGAATATATGTTTTAGTTCACCTTTGGGATGGCTAATAGTTTTATTTTATTATTTATTTCTATATCATAGTCTGCCTTTTCTGTCAATTGGCAGAGCGGGCTGCTCAGGGGCGATCGCGCGCTGAACAAAGTCACACAATATGTTTTAATTTATATTTGAGCAAAATCCAAACAAAATTAGCCATGAGTCCAAAATCCATAGCCGTAATCAACTTCAAAGGCGGTGTCGGAAAGACTACCGTCACTTGGAGTCTGGGAAATATTATATCCCAAGGAACCGACTTAGAAGTCTTGATGTTAGACTTAGATCCGCAAATGTCGCTCACAGAGGCGATCGGACTTAACGAAAATACAGGTCATTTAGATGATAAGTTTGGTAAATGGTACGAAAAATCTCTCAAGCACAGACTTACAATTTACGACGCTCTAGAAGTCTTTAAAAAAGCAGGACAGAATTTTAAATTTCCCGTTGGTTTCGACACCATTTATCAGATTGACGAACAATTGCATTTTGTCCCTTCAGTTGAAGAATTGTATTGGTTAGATATCGATGGATTTGAGGGAAAAAGTGTTAAAGACTTCATCCGCCGATTCATCGGCAAAATCGCCAACTCTGCCAATCTCCCCAAATACGACTTGATGCTTTTTGACTGTTCGCCTTCCTTCAGTCTCCTCACCTACAGTGTCCTCTCTTGCTGCGACTTAATATTAATTCCCGTCAATCCCGATTATTTTGGTTCTAGAGGATTGAGTTTAGTTTTAAACTCGCTCCAGAAACGGATTGAGCCTTATCCATTTCCCAAGATAGCAGTCTTTATGAATAAAGCTAAAACCTATGGAGGATTGCTGACAAATGAAGTTCAGTTTTACATGAGAGAAGTAAAGAGACTTTGCGATGAGAAATCAAAAGATAATAACATAGAAGTTAGATTTTTAGAATCGACGATTCGGGAAAGCGTCGGGCTAAAACGGGCGATTAATGAGGGAGAACTGCCGCGAGAATTAGTGAGAGAATTTGAGAAACTATGGCACGAGTGTGAGGAGTATCTGAAATGAGTAAAAAGGAAATTTTGGCTGCTTCCGAACAAGAAAGCGGGGGGTTAGTTGAGGAAATTGGCGAACTTAAGGAAATCTTGCGGGACGTTGCTCGAAAATTAACCCGGCTTGAGACTCAAGTTAAGCGGGGAGTGATTTCTGCTGGCTCAAAAACTTCGGATATTCCCAGGGGTGCTGATGTTAATAAACCTGCTAATTTATCGGCAGGAAATGTTCTAGAAGTTTATGAAGAACTGCGTTTACAAGCTAAGAAGGGTAATGAAGAAGAGGTGAGGCAAAAATTGTTGACAATGAGTGCAACGGACTTGAACTTGATGTGTTGCGAGTTAGGGATGCCGCCCAGCAGCAAGAATCCCTCCCGAAAAAAAATGTTTGAGCTAATTATTGGCAGAATTAAACAGAGTTTGAGGCTGTCACGACATATCGATCGACAAACACTTTAAAAAGTAGCACAGGAATCGATAAAATGCGTTTTAATGTGCATGGGTCGCTGGGATATGGAAGGGGCAAACAGCCTGTTCCACAAGAGTTTCACTGGGAGCATCCCGGTTTTGCAAAAGCCTCAAATGGCTAAGAGGTCGTTGAGGTAGGCACAACGAAGTTTTAGCATTTG
>NZ_JAUBQW010000240.1:0-4240 GCF_036701485.1 Microcoleus sp. Pol11C3
CATTAAAAAAGTCCCGCCATTCGGCAGGACTTTTACTATTTGTCTTCACAGTATTAGTTGGCTTTGATACCCTGTACTACTTTCCTGTTCTCGCCCTGTATCACTTCCACAAAGTAAGTACCATTGATATAACTATTTCCGAACCTGTACATATCTTCTACTGATCCTCGCTGTGTCTCTATCATCTTACCCAGTGCATTCATCACTCTTACTGTTACAGGTGTCTTCCTGTCACTGCTCATCACCTGCAGCATGAAGTAATTGGTGGTTGGGTTTGGACTTAGCTTCACAGTTAAAGCTTCAGCAGCAATCTTCACCTCAGGTGTAACAGGTGCCTTGCTGTAAGTTGGTGCCGTGCATGGTGCCACTTCACACTTACCTAACCTGTCTGTTGCATGACCTGATGGACCGATATGTGATGGTACTGCATTTACACTGATCTCTAAAGTATGTGCATTACCAGGATTGCCCGGAGGTACATGGCATACATATACTTTCTTACCATCCCATGTTCCATTCTTAGAAGGTACCCTGATATCTGTTACACAGATACTGATTGTGCAGGTTGTGGTACATCCGTATTTGTTCGTGATGAACACAGTGAACGTATATGTTCCTGCTGCAGTTGGTGCAAACAATGGTGACTGTACTGTTGTGCTGCTGAGTGTACCATTACCACTCCATGAGAAGGTGTAAGGTGCACCACTTGCTGGTACTGACAGTTGTAATGTTGTACTCTGAGCTCCGTAGCCTAAGTACAGGTTGTTTACATTACCACCTGTGTACACATTGCTCGTTGGTACTGATACAACACTGCAGGTTGGTATCTCTCCTACTACATTTACCGTAGCAGTACATGTGCTGCTGTTACCACTTACATCTGTTACAGTAAGTGTTACCGTGTTTGCTCCAATATCACTACAGCTAAAGGTTGACTTCGATAAGCTGTAAGTCATCGGGCTGCAATTATCAGTACTGTTGTTATTGATATCAGCTGTGGTGATAGATGCTGTACCGTTCACCAAAGTGATCGTAACAGGCTTGCAGATAGCTGTTGGTGCTGTGACATCCTGAACCGTGATCACCTGAACACAGCTTGAACTATTGTTACAAGCATCGGTTGCAGTCCATGTCCTGGTGATGGTATAGTTATAATGACCTGCATTATTTGCATTACCATTCTGTGTACTCACATCACTGTAAGTGATCGTTACACCACTGCATACATCTGTTGCTGTTGCAGAACCGGTTGCTGAAGGATTGCTGTTGTCCTGGCAGTTCAATGTTACATCTGCAGGACAGCTAATAACAGGTGCTGTTTTATCAACGATCGTGAACGTTGCTGTTGTTGATGTTGCGTTACCACAATTATCTGTTGCAGTGAACACCACTGTTGCTGATCCTGTGTTACCACAATCATCACTCAATGCACTAAAGTTGTTACTCCATGTTACATTGCTGCAAACATCTGATGCAGTTGCTCCACCGTTTGAAGCTAACCATGCAGCAAGTGCTGCAGTATTACCTGATCCATCACATTCTACAACTGCATTTTGTGCTGCTGTTACAGATGGTGCTGTATTATCTACAATCGTGAACGTTGCTGTTGTTGATGAGGCGTTACCACAATCATCTGTTGCAGTGAACACCACTGTTGCTGATCCTGTGTTACCACAACCATCACTTAATGCTGTGAAGTTGTTGCTCCAGTTTACATTACTGCAATCATCCGTTGCACTGGCTCCACCATTGGAAGCTAACCATGCTGTGAGTGCTGCAGTATTACCTGCTCCATCACACTGTACTGTTGCATCGGTGGCTGATTTAACCATCACCGGTGCCTTGGTATCTTCTACTGTAACTATTTGCGTAGCACTGGTTGAGTTACCATGAGCATCTGTAACACTCCATGTTCTTGTTAATGTATAATTACCTGCACAGTTGCCATCCGCTTTTACTTCAGTGTAATTAACCGCTCCAACGCCAGGGCAATTATCTGTTGCCGTTACATTCGCTGCTGCAGGTACTGAAGTACATTCTACTGTTGCATTTGCAGGTACATTTACCAGCTTAGGTTTCTCTACATCATTTACCGTTACAGTAAAGCTGCAGCTAACCGTATTGCCACCTACATCTGTTGCACTGTAAGTAACTACTGTTGTACCTACAGGGAATACTGAACCTGATGCAAGACCTGATACCATTGTGGTTGGTATATTACCACCCTCAAATTCTACTACATAGTATGCCGGCTGAGTATAATACCAGTCATTCCATGTAGGGCCAGTCCAGTTGATCACAGCCCAATCTTCATTTCCTCCGGCATTGTTCGGCTCACCACCTGACCAGTTGGTATAAGTGATCGGCTCGTTTGTTATCCATTTATAAGTGCCTTCATTATCACGATCAGTAAAGCCGATCCACATACGCTGACCAGGTAAGAATCCTGAGATCAATGCATTCTCAGCAGCACTGCTTATTGTTGCAAGATGACCACCTAAGGCTATCGAAGCTGCATGTGCTGCCTCTGGTGTTGCCTGGTTGTTTGATACAAAATAAGTATGTCCACCGAAGGTTCCTTTATATGTATAACCAGCTATAGATGTTGGTAATGTTCCACTACCACAATTATCTGTTGCTGATGGCTGGCTATAATTTACCACAGCTCCGCATGTTCCTGTTGTTGCATTTACAACAATATCAAAAGGACATGCAATAACCGGTGGTGTATTATCATCTATTACTACCGTTTGTGTTTGAACACTTGCATTACCTGCAGCATCCGTATACGTCCACGTTATCGTATGTGTACCCTGGGTAGTGAACGATGTTGGTCCGGATGGAACTCCATTGATCACTCCACTGCAATTATCCGTTGCAGTTGGTACCGGGGCAGACGCTGAACATTCTGCAGTAATCGTTGGAAGGTTTGTAACATTTGCCACAGGTGCTTCCGTATCATTCACAGTTATCGTAAACGTACACACTGATGTGCCTACTGCATTGGTTGCTGTAGCCGTTACAGTAGTTGTTCCAACAGGGAAGAAACTTCCTGGCTGGTGACTATATGTAATTGTTGAGGCCGGTATTGCTGTAGTTTCTGTAGCAGCAAAGCTCACATTCGTTCCACATGCACCTGTCGTATTGCTTACGATGATGTCTGAAGGACAAACGATAACCGGAGGTACACCTACTACAGTAACATCGAATGAACATGTTGCTGTTAAGCCTGATGCATCTGTTACTACATAAGTTACCGTTGTTGTTCCGATAGGGAACGTTGAACCACTGGCTAGTCCTGTGGTCATCGCTGTTGTTGCACCAGCACAATTATCAGTACCTGCAGGTGTAGTGTAATTGATTACAACTCCTGCCGCACTTGTTGCAATGGAACTGATGTTACCAGGGCAGCTGATAACAGGTGCCTGTGCATCTACAACTGTTACTGTTTGATCACATGTATTGATGTTACCATGGATATCTATAACAGTCCACGTAACAACAGTTGTTCCTACAGGATATTCATTCGACGGATGATTGTTTGTTACCGAAGCAACACCACAATTATCTCCTGTAACAGGTGCAGTTAAACTAACCACAGCTTTACACTCATTCGTGATATTGTTTACCGTAACATTTGCAGCACAAGTGATCGATGGTAATTGTTTATCTGTTACCACTACATTAAAGCTGCATGAAGTTGAAAGACCTGATGCATCAGTAGCTGTATAAGTAACAGTAGTTGTACCTATCGGGAAAGTTTGACCGGAAACATGTGTTCCTGTCATCGTTACTCCCACACAATTATCACTCGCCGTTGGAGGATTCCATAAAGCCACACCTGTACACTGTCCAGGTGTTGTATTAATATTGATCGTAGACGGACATCCTGTAATCACAGGTGCCTGGTCATCTGTAACTGTTACCGTAAAGCTCGCTGTTGAAGTTCTTCCGTTTACATCTACTGCTGTATAAACAATCGTATGTACTCCTTTGCTGAGTAATGCAAAACCAAACTGGTTATACTGTGCATTATTTGTAGACAGGCTTTGAATACCGCAATTATCACTCGCAGTGGCATTAGGCCATCCTACAAGAGCAAGGCATCCACCTTCACCTACTGTAGCACTGAAGCTGGCTGGTACGTTAGTGATAACAGGGTTCTGATTATCCACCACTGTTACTGTTTGTGTAACAGGTATCGCTGCATTACCATTTGCATCCGTTACATTCCATGTAA
>NZ_JAUBQW010000241.1:0-4047 GCF_036701485.1 Microcoleus sp. Pol11C3
TTTTTTTCTAATTAACTATTTTTATCGATTTTATCATGATCTTGCCTCTGTCTCACATTTATTTGAAATGACTATACTAACGATCTGCTGAAAAAAATTCAATGTATACCAATTAGTGAGTTAGCCGTGGTTGGTAGAGCCGTGATGGATAGACTCGCGGCGGCGGCTGAGTCGTCTGGGAAATATAGTTGATGTATCACTTCGTAAGTAGACTGGTAGATACGGTTGAGTAACCTTCGAGTCGTGAACATCCAAAATAGACAAAAACTTAGCGAAATCATCAAAACTGCTCGCGGAACAATGAGTCAGCGAGCGTTTGGTAGGCTTTTGGGCGTTTCCGCTACCCCTGTTCAGCTTTGGGAAAGGGGCGATACGGTTCCTGATACTGAAAACTTGGCTAAGCTTGCTGCGAGAGCTGGTTATTCGCTGGAAGAACTTCTGAGATTTTTGGATGGGAAGCCAGTTTCAGATCCGTTAGATATTCAAGATATTGTCACTAAAATTAGGTTCTTGCCTCTGAGTCAGGTGGCGCTAATTGGCAAAGCTGTCGCGGAGAGATTCGCTGCGTCGGCTGAGGCTGCTGGGGAATGAGTATTAGGCAGATTTATCTGTAAACTAGGAATTTATGTGGCTTCTGTTTTGTATTGGAAAAAAAGGCAGGTACTCTGACGGGGTGATAACCACCCTGAAACACTTCTCTCTCGCTCTTTTGTCACTCTTAGCAGAGAAGTTTGTGTAATCCTTTCTCTTTATGGATTATGTCTTTTCTTTCATAAAAGACCTAACCTATCAGAAAATAAAGCCCGAAGTCTAGACAGCCTAAGCTTTTCAGAGGATAAATTTTATTTTAATATCATCATAGTGATAGAAGAGCGATATATCGACAGGGCATTTAGGGTGATATGCTGATGAGGCTTGGAACCTAATGCTATAAAGACACTAATGGAATTGGTTGAGTTAGCCAAAAGCTTTGAAAAACAAGCCCGAAAAGTTTCTGAAATGTCAGAAGCCTTTGCTCAAAAGTACTAAAGCAGATTAGCAGATAGGTTTAATATAAATGAAAGTTAAAACTTTAGAAATGGAAAGCTTCCGAGGACTCCGCGATCTAACCGTAGAGTTTGATTCTACTGAACCTACCCTACTGGTTGGTATCAACGGTTCGGGAAAATCAAGTATTCTTGACTGCATCGCTACTCTGTTGTCACATTTTATTACTGAAATTCAAGAACCTGGTGGTTATCAAGCTTCTACTAGCGGTCAGTCTCCTGTAGGAAAAGGCATAGAAAGAACTTTTTTTAATAATGAAGATATTACCAATGGGAAAAATAAAACCGATAATAAAATTACAATTTTAATTGACTCGCAGGAAATCACATGGAATATTTATAGAGTAATAGATAAAACACGTCCTCGTCCTGATGGAGCTGATCTGACAAAATTACAAGGAATTGGTTTAAACCTAGAGCAGAAACTATCAACTAATTCTCAAATTAATTTACCTTTGCTAGTTTACTACCATGTAAATAGAGAATTTTTTGATAGTCAAGATCATAGTCAAGAAAAAAAATCATATACCTATAATCAACTCGAAGCTTATGATCGAGCTCTTACAGGAACCCGAATTAGTTTTAATAAATTCTTTGAGTGGTTTAAAGAGCTTGAAGATTTAGAAAATGAACTATTCCGTTATAACTCTAGTTATTGTAATCCTTTACTAGAAGCAGTGAGAAGGGCGATATATTCACTTTTAGGTGAAGAATTATCAATGCTGCGGATACGAAGATCCCCATTGCGAATGACTATGATGAAAAAAAGTTATGAACTGATTATCAACCAACAATTATCAGATGGGGAAAAAGGTTTACTCGCAATGGCGGGGGATCTAGCAAGACGTTTGGCAATTGCAAATCCAGGTCTTCCAGATCCACTTCAAGGTGAGGGAATTGTTCTTATTGACGAGATTGAGTTACACCTTCACCCTAAGTTGCAACGTAAAATTATTCCTAGTCTGAAAAATACATTCCCTAAGTGTCAGTTTATTATCACCACCCATTCACCGCAGGTTATCAGTGAGGTAAAGTCGGTATACCTTCTAAGATCAATACCAGAAGGGATTTTTGCAGAGCAGCGACAAACTTTTGGACAAGATAGCAGTCGAATTCTTGAAGAACTCATGGGTGTACCAGATCGTCCAGAGGATATCAAGAAAAGACTCCGTGAGTTATTTAGACTCATTGATGATGGCAAGATTACTGAAGCTAAACGAATGCAAGAGGAACTCGAAAAAGAAATTGGAGATGATCCAGAGTTTGCTAGTGCAGATATGTTGATCAGGAGCCAGGAGATTTTAGCAGAATGAGATACATAAAAAAACAAGATCATGAGCCTGATTGCCTTACTAAATTCAAGCAAGAGTTCTTGGAATGGAAAAGGAAAGATGACCCACAGTGGGAATTTAGTAAGCTTGATTGGGATGATTTTAAAAATCCACATAAAGCTGAACTTCTTAATGTTCTATTGAAAGAGCAAGGTTATATTTGTTGCTACTGTGGAAGACGCATAAGCAGTAGTCATAATAGCCACATTGAGCATCTAAAGCCTAAATCTAAAAGTCGCAGCCCTTCCTATGCAGACCTAGTAGTTACATATACCAATTTGTTAGCTTCCTGCAATGGATATACGGAAGAACAGGAATTGGAATATAAAGAAAAGTTAAAACAAAAGCGAGACACGCCAAAACCCGCACAGGAATTCTGTGGAGCTAAAAAAGGTGAGTGGTACGATGACAATTTAACAGTCTCTCCTTTAATAGAAAACTGTGCTGAATACTTTACTTATACGGCTGCTGGAGAAATTCGCTCGGCTAATATCACTCCAATCATGAAGAAGGCTGCGGATCAAACAATTATTCAATTGGGGCTACATAATGAAAAACTTATAAGAGAAAGAAAAAAGGTAATTCAAGATACCTTAAAGCATATCCTTATCAAACAATTTTCCAGTCAAGAGTTACAAAAATTAATTCAAGGATATGATAAACTTGATAATCAGGGTGAATATGTACGTTTTTGTGCTGTGGTTTTATCTTTTCTCAAGCAGGAGTACAGTGTTAAGAAAAAAAGTGGTTTATAAGTGTAAACGCCTCCTCCACCTATTCTCCCCACTTCGGGTCATGTACCCAAATCTGGCATTCATCGACCTGTAACAAATCCAGCAAAAGCTCTCTCTCCGCATCGGGAAGCACCGGAAACGGATTGTAGGAAGACAAAGCACACGATCTCACCCTCACCTTTCTACAACCTTCTCCGATCGCCTGCTTTAAAGGTTTTTGAAGTCCGTGAAGCGAAGCTATCCCCTAGGGAATCGCCCTCCCACTCAAATCGCTTCCACTCCATCATACTTTCAAAGATTCTCGCTGCTGCTCCCTAGTAGGCACTCCATAAGCAGTATAAAGTCTAACATCAAGCGGTTCAAGCCCCAAAACAATTGATTCGGCAGGAACTCCCGCTGCAACTAACTCCTCAGCAATCAGGCGATCGGTATTATTTCCTTGAATCCACACCTGACCGTCAATAATATCAATATGAATCACGCAATGGTGAATGCGCTGCTCATTAAACCAACCTATATTTATTAACATATAACGGTCATTTTCCAAATCAAAAATTATTTCATTTTGCGTCCCACTGTCAAAAACGGGAATCTCTGCGTATTCAGTAAGGAGCTGCTTAACAAGTTTGCGATAATTATTTAAGCTATCCATTGTACTATTTCCTCTATTTTTGGGTTGAAAACAACCAAATTTAGGCGGTTATTATCTAGCAATATCTGACCAAAACTTTCTCCTTCAAAAAGCTCTGTAAAAGCATTTAGTGGAATCGCAAGATACAGTTGTCTTTCTGATTCCGTCCGTTTTAAGATGTCATAGTAAAGAGTATATTGACCCAAAGCTTGCTCTAAATCTGCAATTCTATAGCATTTATCGAAAAGATGAGGTATGATATAACTGACTTGAAAGGAGTGAAAAATATAAGACCCCAAAATGTT
>NZ_JAUBQW010000242.1:0-4008 GCF_036701485.1 Microcoleus sp. Pol11C3
GTATGGGGTTGTCCACGGTTTATACCTCTCTCAAAACATGAGCCTAGTTTACTTTGACTTGTGTGTACACGGTAGGGTTCCAGCCTGGGAACCGATATCTAGAGGCTCTGCCTCGCTTGCGAAAAGGGAGGCAGAGCCTCCGGATCTACCTTACCAGGCTGGAGCCTGGTAACGAGTAGAAACCACTTTTTGCGTAAGTCCAGAAAAATAGACTTAGTTCTTAGTAGTCTCTAACTTAATACGAAGCTGACTCTATTTTGGATTTAAAATTTTTCCTCTTTGCCTAAAACATCCAATTTCCGCTCATCTCCGTATAAACTATAGGACTTACGCAAAGAAACCGGGTTTCTCTGAAAAATCTTGGTTGAGCAACTAGAAATCTACGAATAAACCCGGTATCTGACCTCGGTGTGCGTAAGTTCTGAACTAAATAAGCAAGGAAATTAGTTTATGAACGATCGCAGGCTGGGACGACGGCAATTGCTTTGGTATTTAGGGCTGGGAGTTAGTGGAACTGCTCTCAGTTGTGGCTTTAAGAAAGATATTATCCCAACTTCTAGCTCTGACAATATCCCCACACCTGCTCCTGCTAAAAGTCCTAATTTACCGACAGTCGAGAACGTTGCTGCCTCACCAACCGGAAAGTCTTTACCCGAGTTTCAAGGTATCAGCCAGTGGCTAAATTCTGCGCCGCTGAAAATAGCCGATCTTAAAGGTAAAGTGGTGTTGGTGCAATTTTGGACATTTGCCTGCATTAACTGTCAGCGCACTCTGCCCTACATCGTCCGCTGGCACCAGCAATATGCCGATCGCGGATTGAAGATTGTGGGCATACACACCCCTGAATTTCCCTTTGAGCGGGATGCAAACAACGTCAAAAAAGCTTTACAGCAACACCAAATTACCTATCCAGTGCCTCTGGATAACGAATTTAAAACTTGGGCGGCTTACCAGAATGAATACTGGCCTCATTTATTTTTAGCCGATCGCCAAGGCATCTGGCGCTATGACCATATTGGGGAAGGAGCTTATGAGGAAACCGAGCAGACTATTCGCAAATTATTAGGGTAGTCAAATGGCAATTTCACTAACTTCCGGTGGTGTCGCCCTGGTAGCAGGAGTTTTAACAATTCTTTCGCCCTGCGTCTTACCAATCCTACCCATATTATTAGGACGCAGCCTTCAATCTCATCGCTATGGCCCCATTGCTTTAGTATCAGGATTGATCGCTGGTTTTGCCGCAATTGGGAGCTTGTTGGGAGTGACATCAGGCTGGTTTATCAACTTTGCTAGCATCCTCCGAACAGGAGCACTTGCCTTTCTTTTGATGGCTGGGATCAGTGCCATTTTTCCGCAGAGTTACCAACTGTTGTTTAAATACTTACACTTTGAAAGTTGGCTGAAAGCACCCGCACGAGTAGGGTTGGTTGGCGAATTTTGGCTGGGCACCCAACTCGGCTTACTTTGGACACCTTGTGCGGGGTCTGTTTTGGCGAGTATTTTGGTTTTAGCTGTTGTCAACCCTCAACCTATAACTGCGTTTGTTTTACTGATTTTGTACGGTTTGGGAGCCGGGTTGCCGCTACTGGCGATCGCCTATGGAGGACGTTATTTCAGCCAGCATTTATTACGTGTGCGCCCCCACAGTGCAGCCTTACAAAGAATCGGCGGCCTAATTGTTGTGGGAAGTGCGATCGGGATTCTTTTGGGTTGGGATGTCAAGATACAGCTTTGGTTAGCTCCGTTTTTTCCAACTCTGCCACTGTGAAGGCCATTGCGAAGGCCACTGCGAAGTGCGATCGGATTAAACTATTAAACCTCTCCCATAATTTTTGTAGAACAGGCATCCTGCCTGTTCAAGACTTGGTTTTGTGCAGATGTCTATTAATTATTTTTCAGATACAGTCCGCCATTCATCTCGCAGCCAAATTGGGTAGAATTATGGCGGGAGATGTATGGCGGTTGAAGGTAAAAGTCGGTGATGTTTTTAGTGGAAGCTATTTTTTCATAGCATCGGGACTCTTCATCCCATCCTGACTCTTCATAGCATCGGGACTCTTCATCCCATCATGACTCTTCATAGCATCAGGACTCTTCATACCATCATGACTCTTCATAGCATCAGGACTCTTCATCCCATCCTGACTCTTCATCGCATCGGGGGAAGCGCTAGGAGCCGCCTGATTTGCGCTACTAGGAGTAGAAGAGCAGCCATACAGGCTAGCCGTTAGAGTCAAACCAACAATCAAATAAAGCACTTTCCGGTTCATATTTTTCTTCCAAATTTGAGGAATCTTGATTTAAGCAGTCAGCAGGTAATAGCTAGCCGTCGTTCCTCTTATAGTACGGATTACTCCTTTGATTGGATTGCGAATATCCTAAATTTATTGCGATCGAGTTTAAAATACCCAGTTTGGATACATCCAATCACCTCTGTAGGTCGTATTTAAGAAGATGGGGCCCGATTATTTTTGGAGACGCGCTTGCTGCAATAACCAGAATCAACTTAAAATTATCAGTTTAGGTCTGTTCTACGAAACACCTATGGATTTGAACTCTGCCGAAACAAGCGCGGACAACTTTGACAAACAGACTGACGCTGAGTTATTTCGGTTGATGAGTGTTGGTCAACCCTCTGCCTTGGGCATTATTTATAACCGCTATGGCAGCTTAGTCTACAGATTGGCGCTGAGAATTCTTAGCAATCCTCAAGAGGCAGAAGACTTAACTCAAGAGATTTTTCTCAATCTCTGGAATAGGGGCGCATACAATCCGAATCGCGGCTCTATGAGCAGCTTTTTGACAACTATGACTCGATCGCGCGCAATTGATAAACTTCGTTCCCGCAGCACTAACTTAAAATTTCTCCAGCGATGGAGTCAAATGATGGCTACAGAAATTCCCCCTCTCACGCCTTTTGAGTCAGCTTCTTTAAGTGACAGATCGCACTGTGTTCGCGATGCCTTAGCTCAACTTTCCGAAAAACAGCGACAGGTGTTAGAGATGGCTTACTATGAGGGTCTGAGTCAATCAGAAATCGCGACTAAACTTAGTATACCGCTGGGAACAATTAAAACTTGGTCTCGGCAAGGTTTATTGAACTTAAGAAAAAATTTACAAAATTTAATTGGCTAGTTGCACCTATGACAGAGCCTTTATTCCCTGAACGCTCAGAAGAATTGATGGCAGGTTATGTACTTGGCAACCTCAGCTCTGAAGAAGCTGAGGAATTAAGGCGAGTGTTGAAAGAAAATCCCGAACTAGCTACAGAGGTTGCTAGCCTGCAAGAAGTCCTGGAATTTATACCCTACGCCCTACCTGATATAGCACCGCCACCACACCTTTATTCCGCCATTTTAGAAGCTGCCTCGGCGGCTAGCGTTGCAGTACCAAATCCTCATGTTTCTGAAGTTCCTAACTCATTAGCCCAGGAAAAACGGCAGCATTCACCTCTACAATGGAGTCGCGTTCTTGGTAGCATAGCGGCACTATTGGCGTTAGCCTTTGGTTTGGATAACTACCGAATCAGGCAAGAAATAACAACGCTTGAGGCTCAGGTAGTGCGACAAAAAGATGTGATTGCAATGCTGCAACAGCCTAATACTCGTCTAGTTTCCCTCAAAGGCATGGCTGACGCATCTGCTGCCTCTGGAAGTATTGTGATCACACCGGGTGAACCCAAAGCTGTTTTAATCTTAAGGAACCTTCCGGTTTTACCAAAGGGTCAGTTTTATCAATTATGGTCGGTTAATAATAATGAAAAAATCGCTTGGGAGCAGTTTAATACTAATGAAGCAGGAACAGTTTTTGTCAAACTTTCTCTGCCTGCTAATACGGAAGTAACACCATTAGTTGTCACGGTTGAAGCATCCCCCTTACTTAAAAATCCTACGGGGCCTATGGTAATGACGGGGACTCTATAAACTAATTGGGGCTTGCTGAATATATCGATCGCACTTGAGGTAGCCTGGGTTTTGAGCGCGCGATCGAGAATAAAGTGCAAGATAA
>NZ_JAUBQW010000015.1:0-67032 GCF_036701485.1 Microcoleus sp. Pol11C3
TCTGAGTTTCACACGTTTGAGCTTGTTAAGAAAGTCCCTCTTGACTTTCTATCGCTCTTCTTAACTTGTCACCAATGGCATCTAACAGATTAAAGAGCTGTTTTGGGAACCCGATCGACTTTCAATTTTAGCTCTAACTTACAATAACCAATAACCAATAACTAACAACTACCACTGCGGCTCAGAAGCCATCAAAGCAGTCGCAGCCTCGCTCGGTAAGGGCTTAGCAAAAAAATAACCCTGACCGTATTCGCAGCCGATCGCCCTTAACCTAGCTAATTGTGCCGCCGTCTCCACACCCTCAGCAATCACATCCATACCCAAAGCGTGAGCCAGCGCCACAATCGTCCGCACGATCGCCACATTCTCCCCCTCGCTTTCGATCTCCATTCGCCCCACAAACGACTTATCAACCTTCAAAGTATCCGTAGGAAAACGACTCAAATAACTCAACGACGAATAACCCGTGCCAAAATCATCAATTCCCAACTTGACATTTAACCCTTTCATCTGCTTCAAAACCGCGATCGCCGACTCCACATCATCCATCACCACACTCTCAGTAATCTCCAACTTCAAATTCTCGGCACTCAAACCAGTTGTTTCCAAAATCATCTGAATACGATCAACCAAATCCGGCTGAGCAAACTGCTTCCCAGATAAATTTACACTCATAATCAAAGGTCGATCAAAATCAAACATTTCCTCCCACAGTCGCAACTGCCGGCAAGCCTCCTCCAGCACCCACTCGCCCAGCGGCACAATTGCCCCCGTTTCCTCAGCCACCGGAATAAACTTCATCGGCGAAATCAAACCCTGCAGCGGATGTTGCCAGCGTACCAAAGCCTCAAAGCCAATAATCCTCCCGCTTGCCAAAGATACAAACGGCTGGTAGTGCAGCAAAAACTCTTGACGCTTGAGGGCCATCCGCAAATCAGTCTCCAACTGCAACCTCTCCACCGCCAAAGCGTGCATCGAAGCATTAAACACCTGATACCTTCCCGTGCCCAAAGCCTTCGCCCGGTACATCGCCGTGTGGGCGTCCCGCAGCAAGTGTTCCGGCTGTTCCGTGACACCAGCAGCGGGTTCGCCCCCCAGCGCAATCCCGATACTCGCCGTCACAAACACCTCCTGCCCCTTCAAATCAAAAGGCACAATTAAAGCTTGGTGAATGCGATCGGCCAAATCCACCGCACTGCCAACATCAACATTCCTCACCAAAATCGCAAAATCGTCACCCCCCACCCGCGCCACAGTATCCCCGGAGCCAATAACCGCCCTCAACCGCTGCACCACCGACATCAGCAGTTCGTCCCCCGCCAAATGACCCAAAGAATCATTAATCACCTTAAACCTGTCTAAATCCAGAAACAGCACCGCAAACAGATAGCTGCGGCGGCCCCTAGTATTGACGATCGCCCGCCCCAGGCAATCCACGAACAAATCCCGGTTGGGCAAACCCGTCAGAGAATCGTGAAAAGCATCGTAAAGCTTCCTGTAAGCACTGACACCGACACCAGTCACCACCAAACCCAAAGTCGGCGACACTAACGGTATCCACCCACCCCCAGTAAAAATCCCATAACTAATCCCCAACAGTCCCATCAATCCCGCACCCCCAGCCAATCCCGCCCTCACAGGATGCTGAATCCGCCAAGCCAAAACCCCGCCAATCACCGCCCAAGCACCGTTCCACAAAATTTCCGCCCATTCCGGCCACACCCAAAACAGCGATCGCCCATCCAAAACCGCACTCAATATTTGGCTGAGCATTTGCGCGTGCAACAACACCCCCGGCATTTTCGGACTTTGCTTTTTAACCGGGCTGTAGGGCGTCAAAAACAAATCTCTGGTACTCGGTGCCGTCGTCCCGATCAGCACAATCTTGTCCTTAACCCAGCTTGGGTCAATTTCCCCCTTCAATACCTGCCTGATACTGACTTGTCGCGCCACCTCCTTACCAGAACGGTATTTGAGCAGAATTTGGTAGCCTTTGGCGTCGACATTTGCATAGCCGCCACTGTTAGAAGTTAAAGGCACAAATTCTGCCTTTCCCCAGTTGATTTGGTGGGGATGAACAGGGCTATTTTTCTGCTGTACTCTGTCTTTGAGATACAGCAAAGCCACTTGCACCGAAAACGATAAAGCAATCTTTTTGTCTGGTTGCGAGACTGAGAGCAAATTGCGGCGTACAACGCCATCAGGATCGAGAACGAAGTCGTTAAAACCGAGCCGATCGCGCGGTATCCCCGGGGGCGCAGGCACTCCCTGACTTTCTGAATCGCTCAATTTATAAATCGCCACCACATTCGGTGCTTTCAGCCCGGCCAGCAATTCATCGTGTCCCGGCGCTTGCGGCAAATCCCGGTACAAGTCCAAAGCGATGACTTTTGGCTGATACTTTTGCAGTTTTGTCAAGGTTTTAGCGATCGCACCATCGGAAATCGGAAATCTCCCCAAAGCTTGAATATCGGCCTCAGAAATTCCCACTACCAGCAGTCGCGGATCGGGGCCCGAATCTGGCTGCAAGCGCACTAACGAGTCAAAACTCCCCAATTCCAGGCTTTGCAAGCCTCCAAACTGCCGAACTCCCATATTCAGCAGCGTTACAGTCACGCCCGCAAGCATTGCAGGCAAAATCCTGACCCGTCGGTTTTGAGAACTCCAGTCGAAGCCAGTTGCGACAGACATGACATATCGAAGATTTCGAGAGAATTTGGCAGTCACAAAAAAAATATGTCGGTGCAAATTAGCTTTGCACAAGTCTGTTCTTACAGAATTGAGCTTAATATGAGATTGAATGTAATTTTTTCAGAACTTGTGCCACAACCGAGTTTCTTTAAGCTAATTACTTGATTTGGCAAAGTATTTCTCGAATGGGAACCGAGTTTTTGAAGATTTGCCGACAAATCCTGCCTTTCATTCCTTGTTTCCCCAAATTCCCACAAGCGTTAAAATTTAGTCGATCGAAATTTCAGGATATTTTTGAGATTATGACGAATCAACTTCCGATTCCGGTGATTGTTAACGGTGCTGCAGGCAAGATGGGCCGCGAAGTAATTAAGGCGATCGCCCATGCTAGTGACATGACCTTATTTGGGGCTGTAGACCGCTCTCCTGAGTGCCTCAACGCCGATGCCGGCGAATTAGCCGGATGCGGCCCCTTAGAAGTTCCCGTCACTGACGACTTGCAAGGAATGCTGGTATTAGCATCTCAGGAAAAGCAGTTAGGCGTGATGGTAGATTTTACACACCCTTCGTCTGTTTATGAAAACGTGCGATCGGCCATAGCTTACGGGATTCGCCCGGTAGTCGGCACTACCGGATTGAGCAGCAAGCAAATTGAAAACTTAGCTGAATTCGCTGACAAAGCCAGCATCGGCTGTTTGATCATACCCAATTTCTCGATCGGCATGGTTTTGCTCCAACAAGCCGCCGTCACGGCATCTCAGTATTTTGAACACGTAGAAATTATCGAGCTGCACCACAATCAAAAAGCCGACGCCCCCAGCGGTACGGCAATTCAAACTGCCCAAATGTTAGCAGAAATGGGAAAAACTTTCAATCTGCCCGAAGTTGAGGAAACCGAAAAATTAGCCGGAGCGCGGGGTTCTGTGGCGGATGAAGGGATTCGCATTCACAGCATCCGTTTACCCGGTTTAATTGCCCACCAAGAGGTAATTTTTGGCGGCGCCGGTCAAGTTTATACTTTACGACACGATACGAGCGATCGCGCTTGTTATATGCCAGGAGTCTTGCTGTCTATACGCAAAGTCCTTGAATTGCGATCGCTCGTTTACGGCCTGGAAAAAATCTTGTAGTTATTAGTCATTAGTCATTAATCATTAGTCATTAGTCATTGGTAATCTGGAATTAATCTGACTTCAAACTTCTGATTTTTGACTTCAACATCAATCCGTTAAATCTGTTAAATCCCTTAATATAATCCGCTTCCGAA
The DNA here is from genome assembly GCF_036701485.1 of Microcoleus sp. Pol11C3. Classification (NCBI taxonomy): domain Bacteria; kingdom Bacillati; phylum Cyanobacteriota; class Cyanophyceae; order Oscillatoriales; family Microcoleaceae; genus Microcoleus; species Microcoleus sp. Pol11C3. The sequence continues at coordinate 3,959 of NZ_JAUBQW010000015.1, forward strand.
CAGACAGCCGTTGCATCCCGTACATTGCTCGTTGCCGAACTTCCTATGCTAATTCCCTTAACCCGCGAAACCTTTCAAGAACTAATTCCCGCCGTCGCCACGGGAGCGCAATACAAATATATCTGGGGAAAACCGCCCGATTTTTTGAGGCGAATGTTAATCTCTGCAGTCAGCGTAGTTTTCCTCCTGGTAGTTTACAACTTCGCCGGTTCCGATGTCGGGCCGCTAGTTTTAATCACCGGATTGATAGCTGGTTTGTACTGGCTGTGGGGGCCAATTTTGTGGGCGAGTTTGCGGAATGCAGAATGCCGCAAATATCAATACTGCGGTTTTTGGCAAGGACGAGTTTTAGATGTTTACATCACCGATGAAGTCACAAGTCAAGAAGAAACTGTCAATCAAAAAGGACAACTCGTAATAGTTGACAACCTAGAACCGCGCATCAACTTAGAAGTTGGTGACAAAACCGGATTTACCACTACACTTCGAGCTCCATTACGGAAAGATCACCAAGGAATTGTCCCCGGCCAAGCTGCTTTAATGTTAATTATGTCAAATCAGGAAGATTTAGGCAGAATTGCCAAAGTTTCAGATATTTATATTCCCAGCCGTGACGTGTGGGTGAGCGACTATCCTTATTTACGCAGAGATTTGTTTGTAGAAATGAGCCAGCAAATTAAAAAAGGTAGACACAAAAAAGGGCGCGATCGCACTAATCAAAGCAGAGATGTAAAAAGGCGATCTCCCGCTGATTATTAATTAATAAAATAGACTCCTTAATCCACATTCAAGATTGTATTATGCAGTTGAAACCGCCCCGAATTAAAAAGAAGTTTTCCAGGCATATTTGGTATTAATTTCGGCTCGAAGGTCGAGTTTTCGGACGCCAGAAAAATTCAGACAGCTTCATTTTTGGTTGACCTAGCCGTTTGCGCCACCCTTCCATATAAGTGTAAAATACCGGAGTAAGATACAGCGTTAAAACTTGCGAAAACAGCAATCCACCGACGATCGCAATTCCCAACGGACGGCGGGATTCGGAACCGCTACCAACTCCCAGGGCGATCGGCAAAGTTCCAATTAAAGCCGCCATCGTCGTCATCATAATCGGACGGAAGCGGACGATGCAGGCTTCGTAAATGGCATCATACGCGCTTCTGTCTTCTTTGCGCTGTTTCTCGATCGCAAAATCTACTAGCATAATACCGTTTTTCTTGACAATTCCCACCAGCAGAATAATCCCGATAAACGAATAGAGATTGAGTTCAACCTGAAAGATTACCAGCGTTAACAGTGCACCAAATCCGGCTGACGGCAAACCTGACAAAATTGTCAGCGGGTGAATGAAATCCTCGTACAAAATGCCGAGAATTAAATAAATCACCACAATAGAAACCACCAACAACCAACCTAAATCGTTAAATGATTGGTTGAATACCTGTGCGGCACCTTGAAAACTTGTTGTAACTGACGGCGGCAAAACATCCTTCGCAACTTTTTGAATAGCTTCGGTTGCTTGACTCAGCGATGTTCCTGGAAGAGTGTCAAAGGAGATTGTAGCAGAGGGCAATCCAGTTAGGTGATTGACGGTTAGCGGGCCGACTGTTTGAGTGACATTTGCGATCGCACTTAGCGATATCATTTGTCCGGTGTTCGATCGCACGTAAAGCATCGACAAAGCACTCGGATCGCGCTGAAACTCAGGCTTTAGTTCTAACACAACCGTAAATTGATTGTTCGGGGTATAAATCGTCGAAACCTGTCCTGAACCGTAAGCTGCGCTGAGGGTTTTTTGCACTTGTTGAGCACTAACGCCGACGGTTGTGGCTTTGTCGCGATCGACTTTAACTTGAAGCTGAGGCGTGCTCAGTTGCAAATCGCTATCCACACCGCGCAATCCCGGTAGCGTTTTGATTTTAGCTAACAATTCCGGCACCGCTTGACGCAGCGCTTGCAAGTCTAAACTTTGCACCGTAAACTGATATTGTGAATTGGTTTGTTGACCACCGATCGGAATCGCAGCAGGAGAGCGTAAAAAAGCTTGAATGCCGGGAATTCCGCGCAATTTAGGAGTGAGTTGTTGAATGATTTCGTCGGCACTGAGGCGGCGCTGCGCTCGCGGTTTGAGCCTAATGGTAATGCGTCCGTTGTTAGCCGATGCGTTCGGGCCACTCGCACCTACAGTTGAGTTCAACGCTGCTATGTTGGGATTTTTCCGAATGATATCAACGATTTGTTGTTGGTGAAGCAGCATATCTTCAAACGAAATATCTTGCGCTCCTTTTGTGTTAGCCATCAGTTGTCCGGTGTCTTCAGTCGGAATAAAGCCTTTCGGAACTAGAACGAACAGATAACCAGTCAATACCAGCAGAATTACAGAAACAATCAGCGTCACAAAACGGTATTTCAAAACAGGCTTTAGCGACCCTTCGTATCCTTGCAGCAGCAGCTCAAAGCCGCGCTCAGAAATGCGATAGAAGCGGTTGTGTCGTTGGTGGTGGGACGATTTGAGAAAGCGACTGCACAACATCGGCGTCAGGCTCAGAGAAACAAATCCCGAAACCAAAATTGCCACCGAAATAGTCACCGCAAATTCATGAAATAATCTACCGATTAATCCACCCATAAAGATAAGGGGAATAAATACGGCAACCAATGAAAGCGTCATTGATAGAATTGTAAAACCAATTTCTCTCGATCCTTTTAATGCTGCTTCGAGCGGCGCTTCTCCCATTTCTTGGTGGCGAACAATATTTTCGAGAACCACGATCGCATCATCCACCACAAACCCCACTGAAAGCGTCAGCGCCATCAGAGACAGGTTATCTAACGAGTATCCCAACTGATACATCACCGCAAACGTACCGATAATCGCTACAGGCAAAGCTAAACTCGGAATTACCGTCGCTGTGACGTTCCGCAAAAATATAAAAATTACTAAGACAACCAGACACACTGACAAAACTAAGGAGAACTTCACATCGTCTACAGAAGCCCGAATTGATTGAGAGCGATCGTACATAATTCCCATTTCGATGGATTGGGGAATTTGTTGTTTGAGTGCGGGTAACATTTGCACGATCGAATCGACGATTTCGACAGTATTTCCATCGGGTTGAGGCTGCACTGCCAGCAAGATAGCAGGTTGATTTGTAACATTTTTATCGGTGTACAAATTCAAGACTTTGTTATTCTGCACGTCGTCAATCACGTTTCCTAAATCTTGCAGCCTCACTGCTGCGCCATTTTTGTAAGCAACGATCAGCGATCGATATTCTGCTGCCTTATTTAATTGACCGTTTACCTGAATTAAATAGCTTTTGTTATCGCCAGAAAGGCTTCCGGTTGGCAAGTTGACATTTCCTTGTGTAACTGCGGTTCTAACTTGATCTAATCCGATTCCCCTGGAGGTCAATTCTCGCGGATCGAGTTGAATTCGCACTGCATATTGTTTCTGCCCGTAAACCTGCACTTGCGCCACACCGTCAATCGCTGAGATGGGTTGTGCGATCGTCACTTCTGCGGCTTCATCCACTTCGGCAATTGGCAGAGTTTTGGAGTACAAATAAAGGTATAGAACCGGCGCAACTGAAGGGTTAACTTTGCGGTAGGTAGGCGGTTTGGGCATTCCCGATGGCAATGAACCGGCGGCGGCGGCGATCGCAGCTTGTACATCTTTAGCAGCAGAATTAACACTGCGGCTGAAGTCGAATTGTAGGGAAATGTTCGCGCTACCGGTGGAACTGGTGGAGTTAAACGAATTGAGGCCTGCTATTTCAGTGAACTGTCTTTCTAGCGGCGCGGCGACTGAGGATGACATTGTTTCGGGGGTTGCACCGGGTAAGCTAGCAGAGACACTCACAAAGGGATATTCAACGTGAGGCAAGGCGCTAATTGGTAGCAGAAAATAACTCATCAAACCGAAGATTAGGATGCCGATTGTGACCAGTGCAGTCATCACGGGGCGGCGGATAAAAATTTCTGAAAGGTTCATAAAACTTGGTTGGTAGTGAGATGTCGAACCATGAGGACACGGCAGTGATCGAGGCGTGTCAACTTAAGGGGTCAGTCCGCTAGTCCGCTAGTCCGCTAGTCCGCCAGGGGTTGAAACCCCTGTCTAATAGCTAAAGTCCTCTTCAGAGGACTAATGAGTTTAAAATTTTTCTTCTCAGTCCTCTTGAGAGGACTTTAGCTTTGAGGCAGGGGTTTCAACCCCTGCCGGACTGCGGGTCTGACAAGTTGACAGCTATGGGCATGGTGCGGTGTCCTCCTCGCGAGGATAATCGATTATTTTGGGGTAAGAAAACGGCATTGCCCTGTCCTCCTTAGAACGGTTATTTTACCGTCCTCATTTAAATGAAAAAACTTGCCGAAAATTCACCTCATTGAGCTTTTTCCGCCACGATTCCATGTATATGTAAAAAACGGGCGTGAGATACAGTGTCAAAACTTGTGAAAACAAAAGTCCGCCGACAACCGCAATTCCTAACGGGCGGCGAGATTCCGAACCCGCACCAACTCCTAGGGCGATCGGCAATGTTCCCATTAGTGCCGCCATCGTAGTCATCATAATCGGCCGGAATCGTACTAAGCAGGCTTCATAGATTGCTTCCGCTGGTTTTTTGCCGTCGTCGCGCTGGGCTTCGATCGCAAAATCCACCATCATAATCCCGTTTTTCTTAACAATCCCTACCAGCAAGATGATGCCGATGAATGAATAAACGTTGAGCTCAACGCCAAACAACATCAGCGTTAATAACGCGCCAAATCCCGCCGAAGGCAATCCAGACAAAATTGTAATTGGATGGATGAAATCTTCGTACAAAATACCCAGAATTAAATAGATTACCAAAATTGCCACGGCCAACAGAAACCCTAAACTCGGCAGCGAACTTTGAAAAACTTGGCTCGCACCCTTATAATTGGTGGCAATGCTGTCAGGAATTAGCGATTTCACGATTTTGTCGATCGCACTATTTGCCGTTCCCAGCGCCACTCCAGGCACGAGATTGTAGGAAATTGTCGCAGCATTCATCCTACCGACATGGTTGACAATTAACGGTGCAGTTCCCGGAGTTATTTTGGCAAACGTTGCTAGCGGTACTTGTGTTTTACCGCCCGAAGCATCACTGGAATTACTGCCCGCTGTAGCGATGTAAAGCTGCATCAAAGCATTGGGATCTTTTTGATACTTTGGTTCTAGTTCCAAAATAACTTGATACTCGTTGCTCGCACCGTAAATCGTTGAAACTTTGTAAGCGCCGTAGGCATTTCTCAGGGTATTTTCAATTTGACTGGCCGTAATTCCTAATGCTGAGGCTTTGTCGCGATCGATATCAACTTTGATTTGAGAAGTCATCTGCAAATCGCTATTAACATCCTGAATTTCTGGCATTGCTTTCATTTTGTCAACCAGTTGCGGGACGTACTCCCGCAGCGGAATTACATCAGAACTTTGCAGCGCGAGTTGATACAATCCAGTGCTTTGTTGAGTGCCAAGCGGGATTGCTGGAGGATTTTGCAAGAAGACTTGAATGCCGGGAATCTCTGCTAGTTGCGATCGCAAATTCTGCACAATTTCATCGGCTCCCATCTGCCGCTGCGATCGCGGTTTCAGCCGGATAAACAAGCTTCCCGAATTTCCGGCAACAGCCGCCCCGCCGCCATTTGCACTCGCTCCTGCCCCGATATTCGAGTTAACTGCTTCCACGTTCGGATCTTCCCGAATCGCGCTAACAACGGCTTGCTGGTGGCGAACTAATTCATCAAAAGAGGCATCTTGTGCAGCTTGAGTAATGCCCGTGATTTGTCCGGTATCTTGGCTGGGAATAAAGCCTTTGGGAACCGCGATAAATAGTCCAACTGTGACAAACACCATTGCGAATGACAAAATCATCGTAGTCCGGTGATATTTTAAAACTTTCTTGAGGCTCCAATCGTACAAACTCAAAAAGCGATCGAATACATACTCTGAAGCTCGATAAAGCCGACTTTGATTGGCGTGATTTACCGGACGCAAAAAACGGCTGCACAACATTGGTGTCAGGCTCAAAGATACAAAGCCAGAAACCAAAATTGAAACTGCAATCGTCACTGCAAATTCATGAAACAAGCGCCCCAACAACTCGCTCATAAATAACATGGGAATAAACACCGCCACCAAGGAAAGCGTCATCGATAAAATCGTAAAGCCGATTTCCCTAGACCCGTTTAGCGCCGCCTCTCGTGGGCTTTCTCCTTCTTCTATGTGGCGGACGATGTTTTCGAGCATGACGATCGCATCATCGACCACAAAGCCCACAGAGAGCGTCAGGGCCATCATCGACAAGTTATCTAGCGAGTAGTTGAACAAGTGCATCACGCCAAAGGTTGCGATCAGCGAAACCGGCAGCGCTAAACTGGGAATTACTGTTGCAGACAGATTGCGTAAAAATAAGAAGATTACTAAGATGACTAGGGCGATCGTCAAAACGAGGGTAAACCGAACATCATCCACCGACTCGCGAATTGATTGAGACGCATCGTACATCACCCCAAGATCGATCGAACTCGGAATCTGAGTTTTTAAGTTGGGCAGTAATTTTTGAATCGTCTCTACAACTTCTACAGTATTTGTGCCCGGCTGTCTTTGAATCGTGAGGATAATTGCGCGATCGTTGTTATACCAACTAGCAAGTTGAGTATTTTCTACGCTGTCAACCACTCGCCCTAATTGTTCGAGATAAACAGGCTGTCCATTTTTATACGTCACAATTAAACGGCGGAATGCTGCTGCATCCTGAAGCTGTCCGTTGGTTTGCACAGTAAAGTTTTTATGGCTACCCGAAAGGCTTCCTGTGGGTAAGTTGACGTTTCCTTGTTCGATCGCAGTTTGCACTTGATCGATGCCAATTTGCCGCGTTGCTAACTGTTGCGGATCGAGTTGAATTCTAGCAGCATATTTTTGAGAACCATAAATCTGCACTTGCGCCACACCGGCGATTGTCGAAAGCTTTTGCGCTAGATAGGTTTGTGCGTATTTATCAACCTCAGAAAGCGGAAGCGTTGGTGAAGTGAGATAAAGGTAAAGAATCGGCCCATCGGCAGGGTTGACTTTGCTGTAGGTAGGCGGATTTGGCAAATCGTTAGGTATTTGGCCCGAGGCCGAGGAAATTGCCGATTCCACATCTTGCGCCGCATCGTCAATATTGTGGCTGAGATTGAATTGAAGCGTAATTTGAGTTTTGCCACTGGTACTTGTGGAAGTCAGCGTATCGAGTCCAGCAATGCTGGAAAATTGCTTTTCTAGCGGGCGCGCCACCGATGCAGCCATCGTTTCTGGGCTAGCGCCGGGGCGGGATGCGCTGACTTGAATCGTGGGATAATCGACGTTTGGTAAATCGCTAATCGGCAGTAAGCGATAACTCATCCAACCAAAAATCAGAATTGCCGCCATCACCAAGGTGGTCATAATTGGACGGCGAATAAACGGTTCTGAGAGATTCATTATATCAAGTCCGGTTAATTACTTATTGACTGGTTCCCAGGCTCCTGCCTGGGAATCCATATCCAGAGGCTCTGCCTCGCCTGGGAAAATGGAGGCAGAGCCTCCGGATCGGCATTACCAGGCTGGAGCCTGGTAACGAGTACAGCGCCAGATAGCAGAATTGAGCCCAACGATCGCCCTAGGGATTCTTGCGCGATTTCCATGACTTATTTCCCGATGAATTAGAGTCGCCGCCAGATTTTCTACCAGTTTCTTTGGCTGCAGATGTGTCTGAATTATTATTGCCTTTAGTGGTATCTGAATTATCTTTAGAATCCGCTGCGGTTTTAATGCGAATCTTGCTACCATCAACCAGATTTGCTTGTCCGTCGGTGACAACTTCATCACCCGCATCCAGACCTTTTTGGATAACAGTTAAGCCGTTGATTGTATTGCTAACAACTACAGGCACATTATCCACTGTATCGTCTTCTTGGGCGACAAATACAAATTGTCCGTTCGGCCCTGTCTGTACTGCTTGTGAGGGAACAACAATCGCATTTGGTTGTTGACTTAATGTTAGAGTTGTGTTAACAAATTGACCTGGAAAAAGTTTGCCATCTGCGTTATTAAAGTCGCCAATCAGTTGAATTGAGCCAGTGGCATTGTCAACCGTATTGTTCACAAATGACAAGGTTCCCGATATCGGACGATTGTTTCCGGCAAAGGTGACATCAACTTTAAGTTTGCCGTTATCCGCGTATTTTTGGATTTGTGGCAGGTTGGATTCAGGAACGGAAAAGGCAACTTGAATTGGATTAATTGTGGAGATTGTCACCAAGGGTTTGTCGGTGCTTGGTTGCACCACATTGCCGACTGTCACCAGAATATTTCCGGCACGCCCGTCGATCGGCGCATAGACCTTGGTATAGGATGATTGCACCTGAGCATTTTTCAAGGCACCGCCGTCTGCACTCAAGCCAGCTTGAGAACCCTCGATCGCAGCCCGATCGCCTTCCACGACGGCCCGAGCATTCTCAATCCCTACTAAATCGCTTTTTACCGCCGTCTCAGCATTCTCAATCCCCACTAGATCGCTTTTTACCGCCGTCTCAGCATTGGCGATCGCCACGAGATCGCCTTTTACGACAGATTCAGCATTGGTGATGCCGATGCGATCGCTCTTCACCGCTGTCTCAGCGTTGGCGATCGCTTGCTTGTCAAGATCGACCGTTGCCGCAGCGGCTCGGCTGCTGGTAGCGTATTGTTGGGCTTGGTCTTGACTGATTACTCCTTGCTTGTAGAGCTCTGCGTACCGTTGACTTTGGGCTTCGGCATATTGTGCTTGCGCTCGATCCTTGGTCAAGGTGGCGATCGCTTGTTTAACTGCACCTTGGTCTTTTTGGAGCGTCATTTTGGCTTGTTCGACAAGTCCTTGGTCTTTTTGAAGAGTCGTTTTGGCTTGTTCGACAAGTCCTTGGTCTTTTTGAAGAGTCGCTTTAGCTTGCTCGACCATTCCTCGGTCTTTGTCAAGGGTTGCTCTAGCTTGTTCGACAACTCCTTGGTCTTTAGAAAGGTTGGCTGTGGATTGTTGCACCTGTGCTTGGCTTTTTGCTACGATTCCTTGAGCTTGCTGGATCGAGGCAGTTTGAGAGCGATCGTCGATCGAAAACAGCAGTTGTCCTTTCTTAACTTCTTGCCCTTTCTTGAAATAAACTCCTGTAATCCGCCCGCTAGCTTGTGGTGTCACCGAGACAGTAGAACTCGATTGCACGTTGCCGATCGCTTGCAACTGTATCGGCACCGTTTTTTTCGTTACTGTTGCCACTGTCACCGGAGTTATTTGCAGTCTGCCGCTGCGGCTCGGTTTTTCCGCTTTAGGAGCGGTCGATCGTTGCCAAACCAAAAATCCCAACCCACCCACCAGCAGCAACCCCAGCAAAAATAGCGCAATCCGCCCTTTCGCCAGCACCTTTTCCGTCGGTTGTTTGGCTGCAACACTTTCCGCCGGTTCGCTCTCCGGCAATGTTGGAGCTTCCTGAAAAACTTCACGGAGAGCGTCTTTCGGACTTTCACTAACAATTTCTACGTTATGCGTAGGTTGCTCGTTCAGCTTCAGATTTTCGTCAGAAACTTTAGGGCGAGTACCATTCCGACTTTCACTAATAATTTCCTCGATCATCACAAACCTCCTTTGTAACTAACATCTTGCACTCTTCTCAAAAACAGGCAAGATGCCTGTTCTACAGGAGATAAATTTTCTTGTGGAACAGGCATCTTGCCTGTTCATAAAAGACTTATTGACAATGGTGCAAAAGGTGAGCAACATCTCAGTTGTAACTAACATCTTGTATCATTTATCATTCTCAAGAACAGGCAAGATGCCTGTTCCACAACACATCAATTTTCTTGTGGAGTAGGCGGGAGAACCCGCGCAAGTCCTGTATCAGTTTCGCCCTGCAAGTTACCCAATCAGAACGTTATTGCGAGTTTGTTTGAGACTGCTTTTGCCCGCGAGGATAAGCAGTCTTGAGAATTTCTTTAATTTTTGTCTTTTGTTCGGCGGTGAGATTTAGCTCGGACAAAGCTTTCCGCATTTTTTCACCTCCCTTGACTTTAGTTTCCAACTGTTGTGCCTGTTCGGGCGTTAACACCGCTTCGACTTGTTTGCGAAGTTCCTCGCGTTTCTGTGCGCGTTCTGCATCCGTTGCTTTCGGTTGCGCTGAACTTGGAGTTGCAGTCGCCGCGACAGGTTGAGCCACTGGGGAGGAAACTGAATCCGCCTTCGCTTGGTCGGAACTTACTGGATTGGCCGCCGTCGTGTCAGGTTGGGTAGCTTCGGAGGCATTGGATTGCGTACAAGCAGACAAACCGCCAACCAAAAGTGCACCGACGAGGACAAATGCTGGTACGATCGTTGTTCTTTTCATGATTCACTGCCTCTAATTAATCTTCACCACCAAATCTTATAGGCTAAAATCAGCCAGCGCATGACCCAAGACTCCTAACTTGACCAGTCAAAAAGCACTTTGCGGTTGTGACTTTTTTCCTAGTCCCAAATGCCAAAATCAGCCGAAAAGGCTCTACCGCGATCGTTGGCAGATTCGCTAAGCTGCTACACATAACTTGTCTGTTTTGGCAAAAGGGGAGCGCGGGACAGTGGGAGAGTGGGAGAATGGCTCAATGACCAATTCCCTCAACATTCATCCGTTAAATCCCGATCGCGTGCTTCGTTGCCGAACTTCCTTCTGAACATAAGGGGGTAACGTGTTTTTTGACTCCAAGATACCTTCTACAATTAGGTCAGCGACCTTGCTTGAATCGCTCCAGCTTTTGATGGGGAAAAGTTCTATGATTCGCTTGACCTATCCGTCCTTTCGTTTGTTGCTTTATTTGGAGTGGCTGCTGCTGGCGACGGCAGCCTTTATGGAAGTGCTGCATCCGTTTCAGTCACTCTGGTCGCTGCTGTTACGGGTTGGCGCGATCGCACTTTTCGGCGCTATCGGGTTGCGTTTGCCAACCGTTCGGTTAGGTAGAAAAGTTTTATTTACAGCTCTAGAATTTGGCTTGATTTTGCTGCCAATTGTCCACGAAGGGTTATCGAGCCGATCGAGCTTTTTGCTTTTTCTCGTGCTGCTGATGCGGAGTTGTCTGATCTTCCGTCAGCCCGGGCAGGTGACTGTCTTGGGTTTAGCCCTGCTGTCCTATAGCTCGCTACTGTTATTAAAACCTATTTTACCTGAAAAAGTCATTGCAACTGTTTGGGAATGGCGATTTAGCAATGTGTTATTATTTGGCTTGACATTAGTGTTCGCTTTATTGTTAATTAATGCGTTGATTGCGGAACGCCAAAGTCGAGAGCAATTAGAAATTGCCCATGATAAATTAGCCATAACTCACGAACAACTCCGCCACTATGCACTGCGAATTGAAGACCAGGCAACTTTGCAGGAACGCAATCGGATTGCTCGTGAAATCCATGACGGACTCGGACACACCCTGGCGGCTCAAACCATTCAGCTCAATAATGCCCTATTGTTCTGGAAATCGGAGGATGAGAAAGCGCTGGAGTTTCTGCAACAGGCGAAACAACTCGGATCGGAAGCTTTGTTAGAAATTCGCAAATCTGTTTCGGTGTTGCGATCGAATCCTTTGCAAGGATTGTCGCTCGAAAGTGCGATCGACAAACTTCTCAAAGACTTTCAACGCATGACTGCGATCGAAGTTTCCAACTCGATTCGCTTACCAGTTATCCTATCTCAGGAACTCAATACAACACTTTACAGAATTGTGCAAGAATCGCTCACAAATATTCACAAACACGCTGATGCAACGATGGTGACAGTTGGGTTGCAGCAACAGGCAGGACAGATTTATTTATCGATTTCTGACAACGGCAAAGGCTTCGATCCGGCGCAAAATACGACGGGATTTGGACTCCAAGGAATGCGAGAACGAGTGGCGGCGCTAAGCGGTCAATTTGCTATTTATAGCGCGTCTGAAAACGGTTGCCGGATTTCGGTTGCTTTGCCCTCTCAAAACATATAGGACTCAGCGGTTGAAACCGCGTCTATACAAACAAACTCCGCCTTCGCGGACTGCAGAAATGATCGTGCCCATTGGGGGGGTTCTTCTTCCTTCTACTTATGAGGATTGCTAAATGATTCGGATTTTGCTAGTGGACGATCGGCATATTATTCGCAGGGGAATCAAGAGTATCCTGGAATGCTATTCTGATATGCAGGTAATTGGTGAAGCTGAAAACGGACAGGAGGCGATCAACCAAATCCCCATCCTACAGCCCGACATTGTGCTGATGGATATTCGGATGCCCGTGATGGATGGCGTAGCAGCAACCGGGGCGATCGCACAATCTTATCCCGATACAAAAGTCCTGGTTTTAACCACATTTGATGACGATGAATATGTCAGCCAAGCAATGCGGCTGGGTGCAAAAGGCTACCTGCTCAAAGATACCGAACCCGACGAACTTGCGTTAGCAATTCGCGCTGTTTATAAAGGACACACGCAACTCGGCCCCGGATTGTTTGAAAAAGCCCTGATGACTCCTGCTGTAACTAATCCGACGGTTGTTTTTCCGCCAGAATTAGAGCAACTCACGCCCAGAGAATTAGAAGTGTTGCGTTTAATAGCTTCGGGCGCGAACAACCGAGAAATTGCTCAAACCTTATTTTTGTCGGAAAACACGGTAAAGAACTATGTAACGAATATTTTGAGTCGGTTAAATTTGCGCGATCGAACTCAAGCCGCGCTGTTGGCTCATTCACTCTTCAATTAGGGACTTATTGATACCTGAAAGTGGCAATCAAAGCCTTGATCAGAGACAGATTCAGCCACTTTCTTACCACCCGATTTTTTACACCCACCCATCCGCACCAGTAGCACACAAAATCATCAACTGTTCCCCTCTTGGCCGTAAGCCTGCCAAGCCAAATCCACCAGCCCGTTAACAATAGCCACAGCTACCACCGCAGAACCCTTGCGGCCCTCAATCCGAATGTGAGGAATCATCGAATCATGCAGCCGCGACTTAGCCACGTCCACCCCTACAAACCCAGAAGGCGTCCCAATCACCAAAGCCGGTCGAATTTCCTCAGATTCAATCAAATCTACGATCGCCGACAAAGCAGTTTGAGCCTGGCCCACCACAAAAATCCCTTCAGGATAGCGTTTTGCCAAAGTTTCAATCCCCCAAGCCGCCCGCGTCCTTTCCTTTTGGGGGCGTGTCAAAGCCTCCATCGAACAGTAAACCGGATTCGCAAAGGTACTTTGAATTAGGGGCGTAATGCCCACCTGCACCATCGGCACATCTACCACGATCGTAGTCCGAGCAGCCAAAGCCGCCGCCCCAGCCTGCAAAGCCTGATCGGAAAAACTAATTAAAGACTTGTACTCAAAATCAGCAGTCGCATAAATCACGCGGCGGACTATTTCGTACTCCGCCGCTGAAAAACCGTGGTCGCCAATTTCGTTATCGATTAATCCCAGACTCTGGGCATCGCTTACGTGCCATTCCATTTGTAGGATAGCTGTCGCCTGTGAGTTGTCAGGTATCAGCTTACCAGCTTTTAGTCATTCGTTGACTGTTGAGTAAAATCTGCTTTCCTGTCAACTGCCAACTGCCAACTGACAACTAAGTTTCCGACGACGACGAAGATTTGCCCAACACCGGAGTCAGGAATGCCACCAAAGCTCCGATCGCAAAACCGGCCACATTCCGAACCACAGGCAACCAGTCAGAAGTGCGAGTCACCACCGGCCCCAGTCCAAAAGCAAAAAACAGAATGCCCCACAGCGGCGAAAAAATCAGCGCCCACTGCCAAGCCACAACCTGTCCCGGCTTCCGAGGCTGAGCCGCAAACCCGCAGATGACGCCACCAACCACCGACGTAATTAACGTCAGAACCCACTGTTCCCTCGGCAAACCGGGAACCACGCGGCATCCGCCCTGACGCAAACACCCTTCTATCGACTCCAAAGATTCAATAATCGCTCGATCTTCGCCATTGTCCCGCACAAAAAATTGATTACCGTAACGGGTTTGGAGTTCTACCCAAAAAGTGCGTGGCAGCAGCGGATACAGCGAGTCGCCCACATTAAAATTGAGCAAATTGCCACCTCGCGGATCGGCAACTAGCAACACACTCTTGTTATCTAGCCCCCAATAACTTTTGACAGCCAAACCGGGCGTGCGATCGTACTGAGTCAGCACTCGCAGTTTCCAGCCGGTTTCAGCTTCAAAAGCCTTTAAATTTTTTGCCAAACTTTGTTCTTCAATATCCGTAAGGGCTTTAGCTAAGTCAATGATCGGCGTCTGAGTTGACGGCAACAAATCGGGATTATTGAAAGCGTGGGCCGCAGGTGCGATCGCCCACACGCACAAAGCCAGACAAAATGCGACAACAGAGGCTAGAAATTTTCGCGGGAAAAGCTGTGACATAGGAACTTATAATCCGGGTCTTAATTGTGAATGCTAGCTGGCGGTCTTAACCAGAGGATAAGAGAAATCTCATATTTCTTTACAATTATTTACTTTACAGGAAGGGGAGAGCAAGGGGAAGAGTTCGGGCAAGGAAAGTTTTGAACAGTCAACAGTCAACAGTCAACCGTCAACCGTCAACAATCAAATGACTAAAACTAAGGTTTTGCCCCAACCCCCTCACAGAGACGCCGATCGCGCTCGCTCACATTAGGATTAGTTCTCAGATAATCGCCCACCCAGTCGCAGCCCCTCACCAGCAAATCGTCAAGATCCAAATTCCACAAAATCACCCGATTATCCCGGCCTGCAGAAGCCAGAACCTTCCCATCCGGGCTAAAACTCACGCTCATCACGCTATCCTTGTGACCCGTCAAAGTTTTCAGCAAAGTCCCGCTGCGACTCCACAGCTTCACCTTATGGTCATAACTGCCCGAAGCAACCAACAAACCATCCGGGCTAAAAGCAACGCTAGTTACGCTGTCGCTAGAACCCTTCAGCAGCGTCGCCACCAAAGTCCCGTCCACCTTCCACAATTTCACCGAATTGTCGTAACCCGCCGAAGCCAGCATTTTGCCGTCAGGGCTAAAAGCAACCCCTAACACAAAACTGTTGTGAGCCCCTTCAAAAGTTCTCAGCAAACGACCGTCCCGATTCCAGAGTTTTACAGTACCGTCATCGCTTGCAGAAGCCAGCATCGAGCCGTCGGGACTGAAAGTCACCCCAGTTACCCAGCCTTGGTGTCCCGTCAAAGTCTTAATCAACCTGCCGTTTCTCGTCCAGAGTTTAACAGTCTTGTCCTTGCTCGCCGAAGCGATAATCTCGCTGTCGGGGCTAAAACTAACGCTCATCACGCTGTCGGCGTGGCCGTCGAGAGTGAACAGCACAGAAGGCGAACACGGGAATAGCGGAGCCGAAGGACAAGGGAGAATATTATTCATGCCATCTTCTGTCAAACTCCAGACTTTCACCGTTTTGTCGTAACTCCCAGAAGCAAGTAGCTGACCATCGGGGCTGAAACTGACGCTGGCGACTCTCTGAGTGTGTCCTTCCAAGGTTTCGAGCAAAACTCCCGTGCGGCTCCAGAGTTTGATAGTTTTGTCCGTAGAAGCAGAAGCGAGCCTTTGGCCGTCGGGGCTGAAAGTAACGCTTTGCACCCGGTTTTGGTGTCCGTCGAGAGTTTTGAGCGGCACGTCATCGAGTCGCCACAGCCTGATAGTTTTGTCAAAACTTGCCGAAGCCAAGGTTTTGCCTTCCGGGCTAAAACTCACCTGAGTAACTCGATCGGCGTGTCCTTCAAAAGTTCTCAGTAAGCGACTCTCTGGTTTCATGTTGCTAGCATCGGTTGGGCGTTTGTCGCCAACACCAGCCAGACTCCAGAGTTTGACAGTCCCGTCTGCACTTCCCGAAGCAAGTGTTTGACCGTCGGGGGAGAAACTGACACCAAATACCCACTTGCTGTGTCCCCGTAAAGTTGTTAGCAGTTCACCTTTTTTTGCTTGTGTTGAATTTTCTCTGGCTGGGTGTTTGAGTGCAGCGATGCTCCAGATTTTCACCGTTTTATCTTCACCCGCACTGGCGATCGTTTCACCATCGGGGGAGAAACTGACGGTGTAAATTTTCGAGGGTTGTCTGTTTTCGCTGTGCCATAAATTAGCGATTAACCGGCCGTCAGAACTCCACAGTTTCACAGTACCGTCATCGCTCGCCACAGCGATTATTTTGCCGTCGCGGCTGAAGCTTAGCCAATTAACGGGAGCAAATTGTTCGATCGTTCTCAGCAGCGTGCCGTCGGTTTTCCAAAGTTTGATAGTTTTATCTGTAGAGCCACTGGCGATCGTTTGACCATCAGGGCTAAAAGCAACGCTGGTAACGCTATTAGTATGCCCGTTGAAAGTTGCCAGCAAATTGCCGTCTGTTTGCCAAATTTTGACAGTTTTATCTAAACTTGCCGAGGCTATGATTTTGTTGTCGGGACTGAACGCCACAGAGGAGACGCTGTTAGTGTGGCCTTTGAAAGTTGCCAACAAACTGCCGTCGCGCCGCCAAAGTTTGACGGTTTTATCTACACTAGAAGAAGCTATTGTTTCGCCGTCTGGACTGAAACTAAGACCCCAAACTACATCGCCATGTCCCTCCAAGCGGTTGCGTTCTTTGACGCCATAAACAGCCTGCTGGAGGGCAGCAGAAATCAGAATTTCGGTGTCTTTGAGAGTATACATTTGTTGGGAGTGTTCGATTGTTTTCCACTTTTTACCAGCTCTCAAACTTTCCATCATGGCGTCAAATTTGTTGTTTGAGAAATAAAGTGCTTCAGAAGCTGCTGTCAGGGTACTGATTTCGGCTCGCTGAGTTTGAGCGACAGCTAGCTGTTTTTGACCCACAGCCCGCCACCAAAAGTTTACGGCGGCGATGGTGGAACTGGTTAGCAGCATGACGCCGATCACTGCTAATCCCAGCAGTTGTTTGAGAAAAGTATTGGCTCGGTAGAGCTGTGCTTGACTCATTTTTTTGTCTGCTTCTGCTTTGTGCAGTCTGGCTTCTAAGCCAAATCTTTGGCGGATCGGTCGCACTAAATAGTCGTGTACCAATTGATAGCGGTCTTCGGGCGCTTCCCGCAGCAGAAATAGCAAACCGTGACCAACTAAAATGTCTAAAATTAAGTCTAGGTTGTCGGTTTTCTTTTGTCTGCTTTCAGGGTCTTTTGCGAACTGTCTCTGTAGGGAAAGTCGGTTTCGACCGCCGATCGCCGATAATTCTTGTTCGCCCGCATCTGTTGGCTGCGAACCTGTCACTAACGAGAGTTCGTGTTTGGTTTTTATCAGGCGAACGCCTCTTTCATCTGTCAGGGAAAACAAGATTTTCCACGCTGCATCTTCGTTAACCAGACCGCAGTCAGAGATGACTCCTTCGAGCGATCTTTTCACTAATTCTGCTTTGGGATTGTCCCCCAATTGCTGGTATTGTGCTAGACTGGTAATACCTTCTTCTTGCAGTTGCGCTCCTACTACCTGCAATTCGATTGGTCGCACTTCTTGCAGTTCGTCTGCTAAATCTTCTACGAAGGCATCGATCAGTGCCGGCTCCAAATAAAATTCCGCCCGTTCTGTTAAGTGTCCGATGACAGCCCGCGCGTCTTTGATAGAAAAACTTCGCAGTTGGTAGCGGATACTTTTGTCGAGAATATTATTGTTAATAGCGTCAAGATTTGGGAAGCGATCGCAATCTAGTAAGTAGTGCAAATAATCTTCGCGCAAGCACAGAATTATCTTGACATAAGGCAAATTCAAAAACGACCGCAAAAAATTATAAAAAAGTTGTCTTTGTGCCACTGAAGTCGAAACAAAGAAAAACTCTTCAAATTGATCAAAAATCAGCACAGTCAACAAATTATTAGTCGCATTTTCGCGCAACTGATCTATAATAAAAGAAGAGACTTCCGAGCTGCGAGCAGGAATAACCGAGCAACTTTTTTTGTGGATTTCCTGTAGTCCTTTGGAGATTAATTTACTTTCCTCTTCGGCTTGTTTGTCGTACAGTGCGCTGTTCAAAGCATTTTCTAACTCCACCAGCCAGTCGGTGTAAACTTTGACTACTACGGGCAATGTATCCCGCGCGCCCGGAGTAATATTTTTCAAAGCTGGTACTAAGCCGGCATTGACTAGAGAACTTTTCCCGACTCCGCTGGGCCCGTGAATAATAGTTAATTTATGGTCGTCCCTGCTAATTCTTTCTAGCAAGCTATTGATATCTGTTTGGCGGGAGTAAGCTGTCATTTCCGCTGCGATGGCAGCTTGGTTTTGAGCTGAGGGGCCTGAAGGATTGAGCGCTTGGCGCTGCTGCTGCAATTGGCTGGCTCCGATAAAAGCTCTAAATCCGTATTGATATTCGATCGAACGCTGGGATTTTTTAATCCGAAACGCTTTAAGATACTCTCCTTGCTCGAAATAAACCGCTTGCAATTCCGTCAAAATATCGATGTAAAGTCGGGGGTCGTACTTCGGCTCGCTTTGAGATTGAGCCAACTCCAACGAATGAACCGCCGCTTCCCACTGGCCTAGCTGCCGCAAACTTCGGGCTAAAAGTAAAAGATACGAACTCCTGTCGGATTTGGGATGTTGGATTTTAGATTTGGGTTCGTTACTTAACTCGTTAGGGCCCAGAAATTCTGGATAATTTCCCTCAAACCCCAATCTCAAATCTTCAATCAGCAATCTC
Source organism: Microcoleus sp. Pol11C3 (assembly GCF_036701485.1). Taxonomy (NCBI): domain Bacteria; kingdom Bacillati; phylum Cyanobacteriota; class Cyanophyceae; order Oscillatoriales; family Microcoleaceae; genus Microcoleus; species Microcoleus sp. Pol11C3. The sequence goes on from NZ_JAUBQW010000015.1 coordinate 22,642, forward strand.
AAATCATTAGGCGTTTGATCCAAAATCGCCAAAGCCAACTCGGCTAGCTGGCGGGCTTGACTCCACCTTGACTGTTGCAGAGCAACTTCAGCCAAAAAGCCGTAATCTTGAGCTAGTTGGCTGGGAGTACCGTAAGTGAAGTGCAACTGCAAAGAATTTTCAGCTAATGCTTGCAATTCTCCCCAAGCTTTCAAGCGTTGCAGCACTTGTCCCAGGTGTGCTGTCACCTCAGCTACCAATTCGGGGCGTGAGGCAAGGGAGAAAGCGTTTCTAGATTGTTCCAGGCTAATCCAAGCTTGTTCCCAGTGCTGGCGGTTGGCTACCGGGTTTCTGGCTGCTTGCAAGCGGTGACACAGGGCTATGTGAAACAGCACTATGCCTTCTCTCTCTAAAAACAAAATTTTGGGGACAGGATTCGACAAGGAGGAGAAGGTTTCTGGGTTTTCGGAATGTTCCCAGTTGCCTGTTTTCTGCTGCCAAAATACTAAACTTTCTTGGTAGTGAATTAAGGCAGTTTCGGTTTGGTCGCTGACATAATAATCTCGACCGAGAACGAATTGCAGGCTGGCTTTGAGGGCGGGTTCTAATTCTTCACCGCGATTTTGTAAATCTCTTAAAGCTAATTCTAGTTCTCGGCGTGACAAAGAGCCGATCGCCAAATCAAAGGTATTGCCCGGACTCAATGGCGAATACGAGTGGACATCTGATTGTCGTCGGTTTTGGGGCCCTGAGTTAAAAGTTAGAAAGCGTTCTCCAGGGCTGATTTCGTTCTCCAGACCGCGTTTTTCGCAGGGGGTTTCGCAGGTTTCACAATTAGCTATGGTGCTGACGTTGCTGCTGGCGAGTTCTTGATTGAGTTCGCCTATTTTAAATATAGTATTGGCCCGCCTAGCGAGGAAATTAATTAATTCGTCAACGCCCATTTCAAATTTAATGGTGGCGGCGGCCCAACTTTTGAAATCCGGAGCCAGACGAATCATTTTGGTCACGATGTCATCTGTTACCCACAAAATCACTGGGCAGGAAAAATTTTTGCGAAATTCGTCTCGCACTTGATTGGTAGAAGCCATCAGTTCGTCGATCGCTACTACTGTTTCTAAACCGAATACCATCAAAGCCGAGGCGGCATCGACAGGCGAGTACCCATCCTGGAAAGTGCTTGCCTGCAGAGTAGTGTAAAGGGTTTTGACTGAAGGTGGCAGGACGAGATCTTGAATTGGAACTGGGGACACTTCTCGCAGCCGCTGCGCTATTTGCTGCCGCAACTGCTCGTAGTTGCAGCGCACCAAAATTAGCGAGAATTGGTGTTGAGACATTGTGATGGACCTGACCAGAGTTTTGAGCGAGCGCTCGTTGTAGTTGGCAGTTTCTTGTACCTTAATTAGATCGGTCATGCGTGCACCTCTTTTGCATTAATCAATTACCTAACGCTCGCTAATCGTGACTGAAAGCGTATCTACTTAGACCGAGCCGTCTCTGTCTGACGCTTTATCTCTGTATAAATACGTAGTTTTCCGTACTTATCCTATCAATACTTACATAGTTATTAGAGCCAATGTAAAGATATCATACCTCTCAATCTCAGAGAATGCTAGACTTCCCAATAAAAATTTAAGGTCACCCTTAGATTTTTTGATTCCGCTATATATAAAGGACTACCGATCATAAATAGCCAACCACTAAGTTCACGATCAGACCGACGACTAGCTATTAGTAAAAAACTCCGATATATCTGTAGCAGGCATTTAACACAACTCAAAAAAAAATGTCGTTCTGGATGGGATTAGTTGAAATTAAGAGCAACAGGTAAAAACAGACATAGGGGGTCTGACATTGCAGATATGAGAGTTTAGAGTGGGCAAAGTCCTTAGTGGCGGCAAAGTTTTACACGACAATACCATTCACCGCCTATAGCCAGCATTCAACAGAAATCAGCCAGTGGCAAAAACCTCTGACTGATTTCTGTATTGGATTGTAAGATTTCGGAGTTGTGAGCGATGAATTTTCAGTTAAATACTTTCTAAGTTCCTCGTGGTTAAGGGTTCTTGGAGTCGCGAAGCCATCTCAAAAATCCCAACTATTTTGCTTCACAGCGCTGCAGCCACTCCTTATATTTTCTGGTTTCTGCTAGGGCTGGATTAATCCCAAACCAACGACCTTCTTGATCGCGGTATTCAAAGACAAACATACTTCGCAACAAGATTTGAGACTCTTCTTCGCCGGTTACACTTTGTCGCTGGACGACTTGAAATAGCAATTCCCATTCCATGTCATTGATGGCTCCCAAAAGGTCATCGCGATATTCTTGAATGACGCTTTCGAGGCATTCGCGAGAGAAGGGAGGGTCTTCGTGCTGCAAACAGCTATACAAAAGCATCAGTAGATTGCGAACGTGACCGCCACTAATCCGACAAAGCCGGTCTAAAGTTTCGGGAGAGTCAAAGACCTTGGAAATCAAATCAATGCGTTGATGGGGAGCAACTGCGGGGAAAGCTCTAGCTAATACTAGCTGCCGCAGCAGTGCCATTCCTTCAATGTGGTCGTCGCCCGATCGCATTTGCACCGGTACCATCGGCATCACCTTGGGCTTGACTCCAAATCGACTGGCGAGGCGGCCGAAGTCGTTGGAAAAAATCAAAGTCAGGGGAATCGTGTAGACAACGTGGCAATTAAGTTTTTTCAACTGTTCGCCACGGTCTAAAAACAAGTATTCTGGCTGGGTGCGTCCGCTGGGTTTGAGGGAGGCATCGAGGCGATCGAGGTTGTCAACGATGACTGCGAGCCCTTTTTTGCCTTGCTGCTTAAGTTCAGCGTTAGCTTTGGTGAGGAGTTCTTCGTTGATCGACTGCAAAATGCTGTTGGTGCGGGGTTCGAGATATTGCCTGAGTTGCGATCGCAGTTTGGGAGAGTCTTTAGTTTTAGCCGTAACTTTAGCAATGCCTATAGATAACTCGGCTTCCGCTGACAAATCTATGGGAGTCTGCAAAAATTCTGCCACTTCTGCAAACAGATTGGTAAAATAGCTCGGTCTGAGTTTGATTTTAGCGGATTCCATAGTTTCGCTGACTTGGCGGGCAATGCTCAGCAAAATATCGCTGATGTCTACGTCCCCCATGTCTAAGTCTTGGGAAGACTCGAAGTAGACAACGCAAAAATCCTCTTGCTCTAACTCTGCTTTTAGTCGAAACAATTCGGTAGATTTGCCACACCCGATATGTCCTGTAAATAGCTGACAGGTTGGCTGGTCAGGGGAGATGCGGGTAATGGTTCGCTGTAAAGATTCAATGATTTTGCCACCACGCACGGAACCAAAATCAATGTAGTATTGATAATCTCCTGGGTCTCCCGCAACAAGGGTCTTGCTCGGGTTGCAGGCTTTATAGAATCTGTCTAATTCGAGTGGGATCACAATTGAAGCCGAATAAAAGTTAATCGAAAGTCTAAACTTTCTTTCGTTGAGTTTAGTTTGATTTGTAACCTTTTGGCCTGTGGGGTAATGCCCTAAATACCCAAAGAACCTTGAGCTGGCAAGGGATTTTCCCGGAGCTGAAATTGGGATTTTTTAATTAATAATTTTTTATTACTTAGCGGGCTCAGTGATATTACTGATATTGGCAGGAGTCTGGGTAAATTTGCGGGGATCTGGTTAAATGGTAGGGGAAAACAGGGTTCAAGATAGAGCTTAAACAGTTTTGAATTTGTGTTAATCCTTAATTACTATATTGTCAAGACGTAGATGGCTAGTTTTGGAGCGGTTTCTCAAACAGAGTTAGGGCGCAGGCGCCAAAAGTTGCGACAGCAGAGGCGCGCTCGATTGGCGGCTGTTGTGTGGCAAATGCTGGCAGCGAGCGCAATGGCTGGAGGTTTGCTGTGGTGGATTGCTCAGCCGGCTTGGTTGATTGCCCGATCGGAACAAGTGAAGGTGGAGGGCAATCAGTGGCTGTCAGATAAGGCGGTGCGGTCTTTGGTGCCGCTGTCTTACCCACAGTCGCTGTGGGGGATTCAACCGCAGGCGCTGGCCCAAAAGCTGGAGTCAACGGGGCCAATCGCTAAAGCAAAGGTGACTCGTAACTTGTTTCCGCCGAGTTTGACTATAGAAGTGGCAGAACGCCTGCCAGTGGCGGTGGCGCAGCCGACTGCGGTGTTGAAATCGAACAGTGACAAGGAAAAAGTGGGGTGGCTGGACGCTCGCGGAGGTTGGATGCCGTCGGATAGTTATACTGCTGTACGATCGCAGAATAGTTCGATCAGCCCCGGCAGCATTCCGGGAACGCAGCCTCAGCGTTCTTTGCCAACTTTAAAAGTCATCGGGCCTTTGGAACAGTATCGCGCCTCGTGGCCGAAGTTTTACCAAGGACTCAGCGGCTTGACGGTGAAAGTATTTGAGATTAATTGGCAAAACCCGAACAACTTGATCTTGAAAACAGAGATCGGTACCGTACACTTAGGGCCGTACAGTGCCAGGACTGCGGAGCAACTTAAGGTTTTAGACCGAATGCGACAATTGCCAAAACAGCTAGATTCAAGCAAAATAGCCTACATTGACTTGAAAAATCCTGCTACGCCGATCGTCCATTTGCCAGAACTCCCCCCCAGTTTGGAGAGTTCAACTCCCGCACCCACTCGCCCCCAGAATTGATTCTGTGTCAACAGAAGGTACAAGGTATCGATCGATAGGCAGAATTTTTGCCCACCAGGATCGATAGGCAGGGCTTGCAATCAGCACAGTTTTTGGATAGCGCCCGCGTCTGGGGCTAGTATCAATTTTTTTTCCTTCTGCCTTGCTTAAAACTGCCTTAATCCGGTCAAGTACCTGGATGGCGTCAAGCGAGGTCTGGGCTAGCGAGATCGGCAAAATCCGAGATTGCTAACATTAAGCATCGACCAGTGTTAGTTTTTCGCGCAACTTAGCCTATAGTTGATTGTGAATTGGCGTTTAGTTAACAAGCTCTAATCTACTATCCCCGACTCTAATGAAGCTTAATAATAGACAGGGGTCTGACCAAGACAGTCCCCCTTCGGAAGAAGTAAAAAATTTTCCGGTGGCTGCAGATTCGGCCAATCCGTTTAGACGCAAGTCTGGTTATGTAAATGTAGATAGTATTGATATCGATCCTATGGTCAATCCCAAAGACATAATGCCCAGCAGTGCTGCCAAAATCAAAGTAATTGGCGTCGGCGGTGGTGGGGGCAACGCCGTTAACCGGATGATTGCCAGCGAGGTTTCTGGTGTCGAGTTTTGGTGCGTGAATACAGACTCCCAAGCTCTGGTTCTCTCAAATGCTCCGAAACGCTTGCAAGTCGGACAGAAGTTGACGCGCGGTTTGGGCGCGGGGGGCAATCCGGCGATCGGTCAAAAGGCTGCGGAGGAATCTCGCGACGAGGTTGCTAATGCTCTGAATCATGCGGATTTGGTATTTATCACAGCCGGCATGGGCGGCGGTACGGGCACAGGCGCGGCTCCGATCGTGGCTGAGGTGGCTAAGGAAATGGGCGCCTTGACTGTGGGCATAGTAACGCGACCTTTTACATTTGAGGGACGGCGGCGCACCAGCCAAGCTGAAGAAGGGATTGCGGCTTTGCAAACCCGGGTGGATACGCTGATCGTGATTCCTAACGACAAGCTGCTGTCTGTGATTTCGGAACAAATGCCGGTGCAAGAGGCTTTTCGAGTTGCTGACGATATCCTGCGCCAAGGGGTTCAGGGTATTTCTGACATTATTACTATTCCCGGTTTGGTGAATGTTGACTTTGCTGACGTGCGGGCAGTAATGGCGGATGCGGGTTCGGCTTTGATGGGCATCGGCGTGGGTTCTGGCAAGTCGCGGGCTCGGGAGGCTGCGATGCAGGCTATTTCTTCGCCTCTGCTGGAAGCTTCGTCTATTGAGGGCGCTAGAGGTGTGGTGTTTAACATCACTGGCGGTACTGACATGACTCTGCACGAGGTGAATGCGGCGGCTGAGACGATTTACGAGGTTGTCGATCCGAATGCCAATATTATTTTTGGAGCGGTGATTGACGAGCGGCTTCAGGGCGAAATTAAGATTACTGTGATCGCTACTGGTTTTTCGGGAGAAGTTCCGTCGCCTCCGCCTCAGGGGCGGACGCAAAATGTTAATGCTCCTTGGCGGGCTGCAACTGCGCCGACGACTCCTGCTCAACAGACGCCCGATCCGAAATCGAAACCGCCCCAGGATTTGGGATTGGATATTCCTGAGTTTTTGCGTAACCGTCGCCCGCCGAGATAATTGTGGATTTGGGATTTTGGATGGCGGATTAAATCTAAAATCTAAAATCTCAAATCTCAAATTTCTAGGGTTTGCCCTGGTTCGGGTTCGAGGAGTTGGGTGGAGAGTCCCGATTTTGCTAGTAAATCGCGAAATTCGGGGATGCTGCCGACCGATCGCACTAACATTGGTAAAATGCCTGTGGCTCGGATGTCTCCCGCCGCTGTAGGCAGGAAAAACCGAGGTTTCAGTGTTTGGGCGAGACTGAGGGCTTGTTTTGGGCCCATAATGACTTGTCCGAGGAATGGGAAGATTTGACCGATGACTGGGGCGATGGCTACGTCTACTGTTTCTATTTTCTGTTTAACTTTGTCTAATGGCGGCAGGTGCGGTTCGAAATAAAGTGTCTCGCCGCTGCTTAAATCTTTGAGCAAATAGCCGTTTTCTTCCTGTCCGGGCCCGATTTCGGCTCCGGGTACGGCGGTAATTTGTAATATTTCTTTAAATTTAAACTCTTGCCAATTTGCTAAAGATGTGATATTGGTGTACCCTAAACTGCTGAGGACTTTGGCTGCGGTGGGTGAGGCGATCGCGGGAATTGTGCGATCGAGCAGTTCGAGTGTTGGTTTGTGACAGTGGTCGTCTAATCCTTGGGAAATCAGGATTAGGTCGATCGGCGGTAAGGTGCTGGGAGTGAAGGCTACGGGGGTGTTGTGGTAGGCGGTGAACAGCCAGGGTTGACCGTAAAACACGAGGGGATCGATTAGCCAAGGATCGACGAGCATGGTTTGGCCTGCGATGTGGAAGATCCAAGAGTTGAGGTCGATTCGGGTGATTTTCACAGTTGTTTGCAATAATTCTTTACATTCGCTTTAATCATAGCTAATTTTGTTTGGGAATTTTAACCCCTTCGGAAGCACAGGCGGGACGCCCGTGCCACGATGAACCCAGATATTATTGGGATGTGTCTGTGTTTATCTGCGGTTGAAAAAAGATGATTAAATCGAAGATTCCTGTGGCTTTGACTGTGGCTGGTTCGGATAGTGGCGGCGGGGCCGGAATTCAGGCGGATTTGCGGACTTTTGCGTTTCACTGCGTGCACGGTACGAGTGCTTTGACTTGCGTGACGGCTCAAAATACTTTGGGGGTGATGCGAGTTGATGCTTTGTCTGCTGAGGCTGTGGCGGCTCAAATTGAGGCGGTGGTTGGGGATATTGGGGTGGATGCTATGAAGATTGGGATGCTGCTGAATCGGGAAATTATGGCGGCGGTGGCTTCACAGGTTGAGGTTTTGGGAATAGGGAATTTGGTTGTCGATCCGGTGATGGTTTCACGATCGGGCGATCGATTGATTGATGACGGGGCGATCGCGTTTTTGCGGGATGTTTTGATTCCTTTGGCTGCTGTCGTGACTCCCAATCGGTTTGAGGCTCAGATTTTGAGCAGTTTGGAGATTGTTTCTCTAGACGATATGCGATCGGCGGCGCAGCAGATTTACCGATCGGGTGCGAAGGCTGTTTTGGTGAAAGGCGGCGGGATGGCGGGAGATTTGCGGGGAATTGATGTTTGGTTTGACGGTATGCGGTTGGATGTGTTGAAGACTGAAAATGTTGATACTCCCAATACTCACGGAACTGGTTGTACTTTGAGTGCTGCGATCGCTGCTAATTTGGCTTTGGGTAAAGATTTGTTTACAGCGGTGACATTGGCTAAGGATTATGTTACTACTGCTCTCAAATATGCTTTGGATATAGGGGAAGGCCAAGGGCCAGTAGGTCATTTTTTCCCGCTTTTACTGAAATAAATTGTGAACTCATCCCTTCTCTTCCCTTCTTCCTTCGCGTCCTTTGCGTCTTCGCGGTTCGTTTAATTTCTTAATTTTTCAGGCGAAAGAGCGATCGCCACCAAGTCTTCGATTTTCTTAATATTCGGATCGCCCGCCAAATAACCAATCCCTCGGTGCAAGTGCAGGCGAAACTGTTTGGCTAGAGTTTCTTTTTCTGTGCCTAAATTGTCTTGGTGACACCGCTGTTTGAGGACCATTATCAAGATATCGGCCATGTCGCCGCCGAAGACATCCCAGCTTAATTCGACGTTGCTGTCGCTGGGAATTGGTACTGGGGATGGGATGCTGGGTTCGGCGAGCGATCGGCAAAATCCCCACCGACACAGGATGTTCCACTGGTCAATCTTGGTCGATCGTTTCAGTTTTGATAGTTGGTCTTTGCCTGTTTGGGAGAGGCGGATGCGATCGACTGGTGGTTCCATGAGTTTGAGATTGTTTGGTATATTGTAAAAAGTGTTAATATTGGGGAAGCAAAGCCCCTAGATAACGAGAAATAATTAACATTTTTTTACACGGCGCGACTTGATAAAAACGCTTTTTTTTGGTATTGTATTTCTAGTAGGATTTATCCTTAATAATGGGATGGTGGCAAAAATAAAATTTTCGCAACCATCCCATTATGCTATATATACTACCGCAACTCCCCAGCAAAGTCAAGGGGGTTGCGCTATTTTTTAGGGCGAATTTTTATTCCCAGAAGTAACCTTTCTCCACGGTGGTTTGGTGTTTGGCGGAGTCGTATTTGAGGAGGTAGCTGTGGGCGATCGCCTCTAATTCTTGGAGTTTTTCGTATTCTACTTTGCTAATTTCCGTGTCGGTAGAAAGCAGGATGACTTGGTGGCTGGCCGAGGGGAAATAGCGTTCCACTAGGTTGTTTCTGTGGGAGGAGTCGAGGCGGCCCAAGGGAGTGTCGATCGCCACTGGCAATTGTCTCCCGGATACTCTAGCTAATCCCCACAAAAAGGCGATCGCCAGCAATTGTTTTTCCCCGGCTGAAAGTCGGTGTTTGGGTACCGGTTTGCCTTCTGGATCGTAAATGGAGAGGCTAAATGTTTGAGTATCGATCGCTACTCTGTGCACGAGGTCGGTTTTGTGCAACAGGTAGCGGAAACAGTCGGTAATTTCTATTTCGAGTTTGTTGAGTTTTTTGAGGGTGAGTTTTTCTTTAAAGAGTTTCAGGGTGGCTTGGGCTTTGGCGATAGAAGCGATGACGTGTTGGCTGTTTCTGATGGTGATGTATTCGCTGCTGTAGTTTTCTAGTTCTTTTTGGTTTTTGGCTAATTCTTTCTCTAATTCATCGACGCGGCGGTTGGCTGATTCGCAGGCTGCGGCTGCGATAGCGACTGCTTTTTGGGCTTTCCTGACTTCTTCTTCTAGTTTTTCGTAGGCTTCGGGGGAAGCTGCGGCTGCGAGTTGTCTGTCTGTGAAGTCGATTTCTGCTTCGATGCTTTTGATTTCTTCTATTTGGTCGCGGGCTAGAATTTGCTGGGCTTGGATTTGGTAGCTAAGCAGGTTTTCTAGTTGCTGGATGCTGTTGTTGTCGGCGTTCATCCAGGGCGGGGAGTCTGTTCCGGCTTGATGTTCGAGTTCTTGGTTTTCTTGGCGGATGAAGTCTTGAATTTTATCTAGCTGTTGGGGATTTAACGAGATTTCCGCGATATAGTTGAGAAGGCGATCGCTTCTTTGTTTGATAACATTTTGGGCAATCTTTGCTTGCTGCTGGCTGGCTTCTGTTTCTGCTTGCGTTTTTGCTTCACTTAGCAAGGGCGAAACTAAGGCTAGTGGTAGCGTATTTGACGCCAATTCCATCATGGCTTGACGGGTTTTGTCTGCCTGATTTCTGTAGTCGTTTAGTTGTCTGTCTAGTTGACTGCGATCGGCGGCAATTTTCCCGCCTTCATAGATAAATTTGTCTGATGCTTGTTGCTGATTTTTTTGAGCTTTATCTAATTCGTTTTTAAAGCTGGCTTGTTCTTGCTTAGCTAACTCTATTTCATCAGTAATTTTCTGAAAAGTTTGTTCAATTTTTTCTAAAGCCGCCAAGTCTTTTTTGCCAGCAATTTCTTTCCGCTTGCGGCCGGCTAAAATTTCTAAATCGACGGCGAGGCGTTCTGCAAGTTCCAAACCTAAAAGAGATTTAATCGCCCCGACGACAAACTCTGGCGGTGTTTCGAGTTCGGCGAGTTCTTTTACTTGTTCGCCGTCAAACAAAAATAGGTTGGATATTCCGACGGGCAAAAGAGTTTCGATGTATTCGTCCCAGGTGTTAGTAATTGCTTTGTCCGACCACCAATCGCTGACTATTTCGCTGTATATGAGAATGCTTAAGTTGTCTTTGATATCTAATTTTTTCCAGTATCTAACTATTTTGAATTGAGTTAATTTGTCATCTTGGACTTGTTCAAATGTTAGTTCGACGCGGGTATCTTCTAATGGGGGTGTGTGGCGGTTGACGCATTGATTGAGAAAGTCGCTGTAGCTTAAATTGCCTCTGGTGGAACATTGGGCGCGGCCACCGTAGAGGGCGAGGCGAATGGCATCCATGAGGGTGGTTTTGCCGCCGCCATTCATGCCGCCAAATAAAATGACTGGGCAGGGATTTCCGTCTTTTTCTGGGCGGAGATTGATTGTTTGGGTGCCTGCATAGGGGCCGAAGTTTTTGAGGACGAGTTCGAGGAATTGCATTGTAGATGTTGTCGGTGGTTGCTGATTTGTTTGGTAGGTACGTCAGCGATTGGGCTATCCATTATGTCGAAAATAATGATAGCTGACGCACCTTAGTAGGGGAAATTTTGATTTAACAGATTTAATCTTTGCTATTTTTATCTCCTACATCGGGAGTAGAAAATTTGATGTCTGCCCAAGATAGCTGTCGGCTTTGATTGCTGTTGCTTTCGAGTTCTTCTTTAAGTTTGGCAATATCAACGGTATCGTTTTTGGCGGAACTGTTGGTTTGGGCGATCGCATCTTTGAATTGCTGAATGTTTTCCGTCGGATTTGCTTTAATATCTTCCACCGCTTTTTTTAAATTGCGTTGATAGTGGGCGTTGCCAATCGCTTCTTCCTTCGATCGCGAACTGGTTTCAAAGCATTTGTCCAAATCGGCGTAAATGCCTGTACGGCGGGGCTTGGTGTAGTATTGGCGTTCTGTATCCAGGAGTTTTGCCATCAATTCGAGGTGCATTTTGTCCTCGCTGCAAATCTCTTCGATCGCAGTCCATTCATCGCTACCGAGGAGTTTTCTTTCAGCGGCGGGACGGGAATCTTCAAAAGGTTCGCCCGTGACTTCTTCGTAAATCCGGGGCAAACTGTCGTCAAATTCGTGCTTTTCTTCCAGCCAAATGCGGCGGATTTCGCTAAGTTCTTCAGGAGTAATTAAGGTGATATCGCGCATTTCTAGGGGGGCGGTTTTGCGGACGTGGGTTTGTGCTTCCAGGACTCGTCTCAGCCAGTGTTCTCGCCAGAATTTGGTGTAGGGCCCTGGGATGGGTTCGACGGAGGTTGTGTCGTCGCCCATGTTGCGTTCAAACAGTTCTACTCTACCGTAGATGCGGCGGAAGTCTCTTTTTGGGTGATCGTCTGGAATGTCTAATTCGTTGCGAATATCGAGTAGAGGCTGCATCCATTCTTTTTCCTCATCGTTTTGAATCATTGCCTCCATAGATTTATCTTGGCTTACCATTGTGCAAACCCAGCAGCCAAAGCGAGAATTTCCACAACTAGGGGTGGAAGTATCAACCACTAGAGGACATTCATTATCTGCTGTCGCACCTCGATACATAGTTAGCAAATCTTTGTTGTTATTTCCCCACGGATTATCCCACTGCATCAAGTAAAGCCACACTTCATCTGTTCGCCAGTCTTCAATGGGAAGGTAAATATAAGAGTTAGGGCGAGTGGGATTAGCATTAAGGCGTTCGCTTACCCGCCACTCCCTATGTTTAGCCATATTTGCGGCGCGTTTAGCACTTTCAGCCTTGCGAGTACCTAGAACAAGAATTACCTCGCCGCTAGTTCTAATTATTTCACGAATAAAAGAACCAGTTGGTTGTATTTTTAATCGTTCCGTACACCATCTAAATCGGTTTCTAGGTGCTGGGTATCCTTTACCTATTAAGCACGCCCAAAAGGTATCTTGAACGGCTGGATAAGTTAAATGAGTTTCTATTGGCATTCCCTGTTCTTGGGCTGCAACTTTCATCCGTTTTAGAGAATTATGTACTCCAGCAGCTACTATAGGGTTTTCTACCAGTGTATCATTTGTTAAAACATGAATTTTTTTGTGGCGTTTCTCAATTGGTAACTCTGCAATGGCATACCAGACAAGCTGTAAGACTGCCGAACTATCTTTGCCACCACTCCAACCGATTACAAGTGGGAGTTCATCTTGACAATAAAGTTCTTGAATTTCCTTTTTTAAAATTTCTATGTCTGCCATTAAATCGCCAATATTGCGGGGCGGAAATAGTGACATTTGTTGTAGATCATTCATTTTCTAGAACTCCGTTTTGATTTTAAAGTAAACACATTTTTGCGATGCCACTGAAGCGCATCTTTTCTCGGATAATATTGCTCGGAACTCGGCAAAAGAATAAGTTCGCCGTGAAACTCTTTCATTAATCTAGGGTGTGGTGAGTCCTCTTGTAAATCACTAGCAACTATAATCTGATAACGATCGTCAACAGCAAACCATCCTCGATCGAATGCCCAATGATGATTTTTACAGAGTGAGAGCCCATTATTTACTCTATTATCATAAAACTCTGAGAAGGGCTGGATATGTGCGCCATCTACAATACTTTGACTAAGTGAACGAGTAACTTTTAATCGACAAAAAGCACATCGGTAATCATACAAATGCACGATAGATTTACGAAAAACAGCCTCTCTAACCACAGAGTTTTTTAAATACACCTTTGGTTGTCTATCTGTATTACCCGATTCAATAGTATCTAATTCAGCCAATGTTGAATCTTGAAAAGACTGGTTAATCTTTAAAATATCTTCAATTTGTTTATTGGTAGATGAAAACCAGACCGAGATCAGTACATCTATTAATTCTTTTCTGGCATTCCTATCTTGCAAAAGACTAAATAGTTCATCGTCAATTATTGCACTGTCAACAGCTTTTTTTAAGGTATTGATTGTTTGAGGTCGCCCTCCTTCATATTGTTCGCTAAATTTAAGATACCAAAATCTAGGTTCTTTGTTTTTTAAGTGATAAAAGGGAAGAGGAAAAGAATCACCCTTTAAAGGATTAGAAGTCAGCGCCGACCAATTTTTGTTGAAGGTGTTAATTAATTCCTCGGAAATGGTAATGTGGTTCTCCTTGATGAAACCTTGTGCAATTAAATCAGTGACAGACAATAGCAGTATTGGCTGATTTAGAGCATCTCCGCGTTGTTGTGTACGGTTGACATTAAGATTTGCAAAACAATTGCGATAATAAGCTAAATTTTTATATTCTGACTCCTGCCCCGTACTCACTGCTCCCTCCTGCTATGATTAAATATAATCCAGTCTTAAATTTTACACGATTTTTCAAAACCTTTATCCATTGTGACCCGGGCGTCCCGCCTGTGCCGCATCTGCGGTTTCCAAACCCAACCGATTTTTCAAATAATTAGTCATCCAACTAACAGTCGCCCTCGATCGCGAAATCCCCCCTTTCAACAAAATCCCACCCTCCCAATCAGGATTAGAAATCGACCAATCAACCTGCTGCAAAAGGCTCAAACGTTCCTCCCAACTCTCAGGAAAAACCGACAGCAAAGCGGCCCCAACTTCCCCCAAACACTCAAGCACAACACTGTGACAGTGTACGCAATCCCGGCGCATTTCCCCCGCCGCAACTTGCTTGTGCAGAACTAATTGCCAATCTGGAATAAAACTGCAAACCGCATTCCAATAACTAACCGCTAGTTGTATTTTTTGAGCAAGTTCTTCCTCTTTCTGTTCTTTTTTGGTGCGAGAACCAGAGGGTTTTGCCTGTTCGCTGCCGTGAATATTAGACAGCAAAGCCACGATCGCACGATCGATCGCACTCAGCGCAAACAATTTGGGCGATCGCCCGTTCAAACTCCCCCTCTCCATCTCAGTCAAACACCGGAAAACCTCAACCTGCTTAACAACAGCCTTCACCACAAAAGCGCGATCGTCCCGGTGATTGTAAAGTAGACTGAGTGACGACTCCAAAGGAACTTGAAAATTATTCAAATCAGCAAACATCTGCTGCGATTTTTCCAACCCAACATCGAGAAACAAAATCAGCGCCACCGTCTCATATCCCAACTGCGGATTTTCCCTCAAAGCCATCTCAAAAGCCGCACGGCGATGCTGTCCGTCATTAATAGTAAATTTAGCATCCATCGGCACCCGCAAGCGACCGATTTTCCTTTCCTCCGCCTCATTTCCCACTGCTTCAAAAGTAATATCCGCATCAATCGAAGCAGCAATTGCCCCACAAGTATAATTTGTAGGATTTTTAACAAAATAATCAGCAATTTCGGGAATCCTAGCTTTGTTCAGCGCGCGTTTCACCCGCATAGACGGCGGCAAATCTTCAGATTCAAAGGGAAACAATTTCGGCAAAAAACGCACCGGACACATCGACACGTAATATTCGCGGCCCGCTTGAATTCCCCGGATCACCGGCAAAATGTATTCAAAGGAAGGAGTAGACATATTTTAGAATGGGGCATGGGGCATGGGGCATGGGCATAGAAATTAGGTATTAATAGCTATTGACTTCTTGCAAATTTTATGAATAAAAGGTGGTCTAGTAGGGCCTAATTTAAGTATTTCACAATGTTTTTTTAAAAACAAGTGTTGACATAAAGTTTAATATATGATATTTTTTGAAAAAATAGCTTAATTATATAAAAACCGCCGATGACTACCAACCCAGCGGATGACCTCGCTAGCAAAATTTTAGAAAAAGAAAATAGCGACAGACAGGAAATCGCACTTTTATTAGATAATTATTTAGGAAAGGACGATCGCATTTTCGTACAAAAAACCCAGATGGGAAACAGCGAAGCATACATCGGTTCAGTCACCCTAGAATGGTTAGACTCTCGCGTCCGTTTCGCCTCCCAAATGCCGCTTTTCCGCCAAAAATTCGACCTCCAAACCAACAACATCGTCCGCGACGACGAAACGATTGACGAAATTATCCAGCGTCCCTTAGATTGGTCGCGCCAAGCAGCCCTCACTCAATACTTAGCAGCCCGAAAATCGCATAAATTCCCCGCAGTTTTAGTAGTCGTCAGTCCCCCGTGGGTAGATAATCCTTTAGCCGAGGAATGGGATAAAAATGGCGTAGCAACCAAATCGGCTGCTGAATTTACATCCTTTGACAAAAACGAGAACTTAGGGCTTTTGGATGTCTCTCAAAAAGTTTCAATTTTTGCCTTAGACGGCCAGCATCGGCTGATGGGAGTTCAAGGTTTAATGAGTTTAATTAAAACCGGAATCCTGCAAAGATACAACAAAAATAAAAAACCTGTCGGCGCTGCAATTACTCTGGAAGATTTAGCAGAAGAGTATCAAATTGACCCCGAAACAGTGTATAAATTAGCTCACGAAAAAATCGGGATTGAGTTTATCCCGGCGGCGGTAGCGGGGGAAACGCGACAGCAAGCACAACGGCGCGTGCGATCGATCTTTGTGCACGTTAACCTAATGGCGGTAACGCTGAGTCAGGGACAGCTAGCATTATTGAACGAGGACAACGGATTTGCGATTGCAGCCCGAAAAATTGCCGTCACCCATCCCTTATTAAAAGAACAAGATGACAGAAACCCCCGCGTCAATTGGGACAGCGCCACAGTCGCAGCCAAATCAACTGTCTTAACCACATTGCAAGCGCTGCAAGATATGTCCGAACGGTATTTAGAATACAAATTCCCTCATTGGAAGCCGGAACGAAAAGGTTTAATTCCCATGCGTCCCGAAGATGAAGAACTAAAAGAGGGAATAGAAGAGTTTAAAAAATTGTTCGATCATTTAGCAACTTTGCCCAGCTATCAAAGGATTGAAAGTGGGGAAGAAACGGCAGAATTGCGCCGATTTAGTTTTGAAAAGCCAGGTGGCGAGGGAAATATTTTGTTCCGTCCAGTCGGTCAAATTGCTTTAGCTAATGCTTTGGGAATTCTAGTATTTAGAAAGAAACTTTCCCTGAAATCTATTTTCGATAAACTCCGCAGGTACGATGTGGATGAAGGATTTAGCCACATGGATAATCCTGAGTCTGCGTGGTACGGGATTTTGTACGATCCGAACAAAAAGCGAATGCTAGTTTCTGGAAAGGATTTAGCGACGAAGTTAATTGTATATTTGGTGGGGGGAATTCAGGACGATATGGATCGAGCTCATTTGCGGCAAGCGGTGGCGGAAGCGAGGACTTTTGAGGATAAAGCTGTTAGTTTTAACGGCCGATTTGTGCAGCCGCAAGAGGTAGGATTGCCGCCGGTGCTGAGTTGATTTTATAGTTGCAGATAAGCGCCCATAAACACTTATTCTGCAACTGGGTGGTAAACAGCATCGCGTTCGTATAATGTTCCGCTTCACCCGCCGCTAGTAACCTCTTCAACCCAACAGACCACCTTGATACGGTTCGTAGCAAGTCATCAGGATAAATCAAACAACGCTATCTCGATCTTGCTACCTTTCCTCTTCTTCAAAATGGATAAACTCAAGCTTAGAACTTATTCTGCAACAGGTTTTTCTCTACTTGTAAACACTACCAAAAAGATAAGTATTGTCGCCAGAACCAAAGACGAGCCGATAGTGCCAAATCCAAGACCACCTTTTTCATGGGTTTTTGTAAGAACGTCACCTACTGTCGCACCAAGAGGACGGGTGAGGACAAACGCAACCCAGAACAATAGGACTTTAGAAATGCGGGTATAAAATGCGGCGATTATTACAAGTCCCAACAAAGCAGAAATGAGAAGCGCTCCTCCTGCAAAACCAAGGCCGGAACTATCGGCTAAGAAATCACCCAGAGCGGTACCTAATGTGTTGGAAACCAGAATGGCAGTCCAATAAAGCAGTTCAACTTTAAATGTTTTGACATCGTTAACAGATAGGGAGCCGAACCTAAAGCGCCAAAATGCTAAAATCGCTAGCAAAGTGGTAATTAGAATGAAAGAACCTGTGGCGTAGCCCAGTCCTAAAGTGCGATCCATAAAGTCTGACATCGTTGTGCCGGCAGTGCTGGTTGAGAGGATGACAGTCCAATAAAGTAACGGGTTATATTTTTTTGACCCAAGTTGAGCTACCACAGAAATCAAAAACAGCCCAATCAAAATAATAGAACTGACAGCATAGCCTACATTCAGTGTCATGGATAAAAGATCGCCTGCCGTTTCCCCCAGAGTGGTGGCACAAATCTTCATTATCCAAAAATAAAGGGTGATTTGGGGAAGTTTACTCATTTTGACCTCTCATGTCCTTTCAATAGTTAAGTATAGAATTTTTTCCCCCCGAAATGTGGTGTCCAAGCCAATTTTTGTCAAAACAGGATAGGAACAACTCTCACAATCGGGCTTTTTTTAACAACATCAGTTCTGCTTCAATAGGCCAACGATCGGACTCTGTTGCCTCTAAAACCGAACTCCATTTAGAACCCCAATACTTTGTTCGCCTGCACATAGCTTCGGCAATTTATCACAAACTTTTAAGCGTCGGCTATATTTGACCCAAAACAAATTGGTCACACGCCCCCGGATTTATCCGCCGGATGGCTTTAAAATATAAAATATAAAATATAAAATCGGATGACTTGTTAGATGGCTAACTGTCGCTATTTCTTGCGGCTTCTAACTTGCGGCGAATTGCGGCTTGAACTTTCCGATCAAAATCGGGAGCGCCGGGGCTGGCAATATTTTTGTTAAAATTACAGTTTTTCTCGTCCTCTAGATTTGCGATCGCACGGCGTGACAAAGTTAATCGAGTCAGTGGAGTAGAAACTGCACTGACTCGATCGCTCCTTTCGCCCATTCAAGATATGCGATCGCACTCTAGGTTGCAAAGTTTATTTGCTCAAGGTGATGTCACCGACTGGTTGATTCCCGCGATCGCACGGCGCCTCAGCTTGACTTTAGGGATAATTCGTCAAAATCAAAAATTCGGATGCTGGAAGCGGTTGGATCTCGACATAGGCAGTCCCATTTTGTCGCTGCACTGACACCGTTGATCCCACCTGATGAGCACCAGTGTAACCCGGATTCCCTACTTGGGCCGTATTCAGAATTACCGTCATTGAACTCCCGATCGGGTTGAGATTGGCATCCACTAACACTCTCGCTCCTCGATTATCCGTTCCATGACTGTTTAGCACACAAACCGCTTCTTCATCGTCTAAAACCCGCGACCAACCAATAATTTCTCCACTCAGTCCGTGCTCGCCAAAGGGCAAGTTCAAGAAGGGAATCGCGGTTGGTCGCAAATACTGTCGTCCCAAGCGCAGCACAGGGAACTTTTTGCGGAGTGCCGCCATTGCCGCAATCCGAACATAGACAGGGTGATTCGGGTCGAAACAGTGAGCACCCGCTGTCCCAAACGGCCCAAAGCCGGGTAAGTTTTCATCGATGGCTTGTAGTCCTGCTACACCCGATTGCCGGGGATGCGAGGGGCCAAACATTGCTTCCCGCAAATAGCGATCGGATCGCTTCCAGTCTGGCAACCACTTGCGTTCAGACGGTTCTGGCCCCGCCAATGCCTGCTCGGTTCCCGCGTAAATGCAAGGAATCCCCAACGTGAACAGTTGCAATCCCACTCCCGCAATCACCTGATGATCCGATGCGGCTTCACTGGAAAAGCGGATTTTGTCACCAAATACATGATCGTGATCGTCCAAAATTGAAACATGGCGCCGCCCGAGATTCCGGTGCGACCCCATTACAGCGTTCATTGGATCGAACCCGTTAAAGTAGGCTGTTGGAGCCATGAGCCCTTTAGCAACCTGGTTAAGATTTCCCCGCATCTCCCCGATATCGAGAGCCGCGTTGAGATTCTGCCCCACCACATCCAGATAACGGTCTTCGTTGAAGTCTCCGCCTGCTATTTCTCCTACCAAAAAGAAGTCACTCTTACCCAGATTGGCCGCAAACTCCTTAATCGTCCCGCAGAAATTTCGGGCTTGCTCGTAGGTAACGTGCTTGAGCGTATCAATCCGAAAGCCATCGCAGTCTGTCAGGGCGATCCAGTATTTATAACACCGGGCTAAATATTCTAAGAGATGGGGATAGTCCAACTGGAAATCGCGCAGGGTAATGAAATCCGAACGCCGGAATTCGGCATTGGGATCGTCGAGTTCCCCCCGCCCTAAATCGCCCTTTCCGGCACGAGTATAGCAATCTGGTTCCTGGAGTTCGATCGGCCAGACTCCTTCCGCCTCGGTTTGAGGTTGCCCCGCAATGGGTTGTCCCCGATCGCCTACCCACGAGCCAAACTGATACCAACCAGTTGTATAGGGTGGTTCCCATTCTCCCCCAGGGGTACCAGGAGCATAAAACCAGTTAGATCCTGAATGGTTAAAAATGATATCAAGGATAATGCGTAGCCCCTTGGAGTGCGCTTTATTGACCAGACTGACCAAATCTTGGCGAGTCCCAAAGCGAGGATCGACCTCTAGAAAATCTTGAATGCCGTAACCGTGATAGCTATCCAAGTGACCCCGTTGCTGAAAGATTGGCCCTACCCAGATCGTCGTCACGCCTAGTTGGTTGAGATAATCCAGCTTTGACTCTAATCCTTTGAGCGTCCCACCCTGCCAGCGATCGCCTCCGGATTCTGCCCACTTGTCAAATTGCCAAGACTGTCCATTCGGCAGATTAGGTCGGGCCTGATTGAGTTGCTGCCGATTAAGTAGAGGGCGTTTGTCTTCCTGACCATCGCTAAAGCGATCGGGTAAGAGAAAATAGAGGACTTCATTTCGCCAATCTGCAGAGGATGGAAAGTAACTCTCACGTCGGGGTAAAGAAAAGTTTTTTAAACTATCTGGGCGCTTCTTGGTTAGATTCTGATCCGCAAAGGTCATAGGAATTTCCTCAAGATTGGTGAATGGTGTTGCGGGCGTGAAACTTCTCTAATTTTCCAACGAAGACTACTTTGTCATCCCGTCCCCGTTGGCGGGCGATCGCCTCCTGGCAAAGTCGATCGGCTCAATGTCATTGAGCCTCCTGTGTGGTTCTGGCGATCGTGTTTAATCCTCCCAAGAAGCGATCGCCCCATCTTGCACGATAGGTTGAAGCTTTATAGTAACGTTGCTATAAAATAATTGGTCATCCGTTCTTTTTGTTTATTGCTGATGTCTGTGCGAGTCAGAGTTAAGGCTTGTTTTTCAGCTTCATTCAGCTTCTTGACACCCACAAAGTAGCGTTCGAGCGATTCTTTGTCAAGGGCGAGAGCATAGCCCCTTGACTGTCGGCTTATGTCTGACAATCTCAATTCAATGTAGTCGGACATCCTCGCAGCTTCTACTGCTTGCAATGCTTCCTCAAAGTCCCTAATAACTGTTTGCTTGGTAAATGCTGTTGTTTATAAGCTGTTACGCATTTAAATTGGAAAGTCGGGACAGGCTATAAGCCCGTCCCACAAGAGTTGTATTGATTTTTGACAGACAGTTTAAATGTAGAACAGCTTACTGCTTCATTTTAACAAAATTAATTCTGCTGCTATAGGCAAATGGTCAGACTCGGTTGCCTCCAAAACCGAACTCGATTTAGCACCCCAATGCTTTGAATACCAAATATAATCAATCCGGCAAACCGGATAATTTAATCTCCAATTCGACCTTTTTACCAAGAATTTAAGTTCCCAACCGTGAGGCCAGGTAAAACCCAACCCAAATCCAGATTTTCGGAAAGAATCTTGCATGACTTTCTGCACCCTGTCATAGTCTTGAGTTTCGTCTGTCATATTAAAATCCCCCGCGACAATTACTGGCAGAGTTTCTCGCTCAACTCGCTCCACTAAATCTTGAATTTCAGGCGAGCGTTTGTCATATTTGTAAACAGGAATTTTGAAAAGACGCAATTTTTTAGATTTGCTCAACCACGGCCCGGTAGCTTGCATATTATAAATCACTACTTCTTGTTCGTTAAATTTAATAATTGCCCGCTGCTGCGTTTCTGGATGGTCGGCTAAGTGCAGTATTTCGCTGGATACAATTGGGTATTTACTGAGAATTCCTACAGGGTGAGTGCCAATTTGATAGGGGTAGTCTGCTTTTAACCAGGTGAAAGCTCTTTCGGTATGTTTCTTAACGATTTCTTGTAAAAATATAATATCGGGTTTTTGCTGGTGAATTAGTTTAACTAAAGTAGGTGACTGCGTTGTATACCAACCGACGTTATGGGATAAAATTTTGATGCGGGGCTGCGAATTGCTGATGTTTATTGGTGCGGGAGAAAAGTATTTGATGTGCAGCCAACTTATTAGGAAAATGCAGGCGATCGCAGAAATAATAGTGAACCATCTTTTTTTGATAATTGACAATCCGATGATGGGAAGCAGGAAAGTTGGGAATAAAATTAAGGGGATAAAAGTGCTAATTAAGGCAATTATCGACAGTCTATCCCAAAAAATTAGTTTGAGAAGGAAATAACCGATAATAAATGCTGAGTAACTGTAAGCGAGAAATATTGCAGCTTGCTTTAAGCCTTTCTGGATTATATCTTTTGGTATGTGCTTCATTGGCAACCTATTAAAATAAGAACTTGCTTAAATCGAATTCTTCATTTGACCGATGTTGATTGTCTCTTTCCGAAATCAAAACTAACAAAAGGCGATCGGTATAATCCGCCGCGCCCCGCAACTCTTCGCGCAAAATTTCTAGTCCGCCATTAGCATATTCTTCAAAAATTTGCAAGCGTTCTGCTTCCAATTTTTCGTCGAGATGGGAGAGAATTTGAGGATTTTTGGTTTCGGCGATCGCAATTAACTTAATCGCCATATCGTAACCCCTGGATACAAAAATATCAACATCGATCGCACCGGGTTCTCGTTTGGAAATTTCACCCAAGGGCGATCGTTTTTTCCGCTGCTTTCCCAAGGCGGCGGCAAACGCGATGACATCGGCGTAAGTCTGAAATGGCGCGGAGTTGTTATCCGATAAAGTTAAGGATTTGACTAAATCGGCTTTATCTTTAGCAATTCTAATTCTGTTAGCAACCATTGAGATTAATATTTGATTTTTAACTGAGTAATTTGATTGATTGAGTAACCGCCGATTTGAGGCAGATAAACACAGATTAACGCAGATAATTTTCAGAATGTCCGTAATAACATAATTTTTTGGGTAAAACCTCCTCTGGCTTCCCGCCGCTTGATTTGTTCGACCAAAAGTCGATCGCCCGAAATGCCAAAACTCGCCATCACCGCATCTATCACCTCATACAAATCCGCCAATTCCGCCACCAAATTTTCCTCATCAGCATCCGCCGCTTCCCTCGCTTCTTCAATCAATTTCTGCAGCAAAGCTTGACGGTATTCTGCCTCCGCCAAAATTACAAACTCGCATTCATTCCCGCTTTTGCGAATAATTTCAGGAATGCGATCGCGCACCAACTTATGATACTCTTTTTTCACGTCAAACTCCATTCAACCTTGACTAAAAGTTTGGATCAACCAGGGATTAATTTCCCCATCATCTTGCGTTTGACTCCGGTTCAAAGCTTCCTCAACTAACTGGATTTCCAGCCCCGGTAAAACCCGCGACTCTTGAATTCTACCGCTACCTCCGCCATTAATCGCAAAGGCAAAAACCTCCCGCGTGTTTGCACGTTCAACCCAATATTCGCTAATTCCTGCGTCTTCGTAAAGCAACCGCTTGCTGCCTAAATCATCGTTAAAAGAAGAGGCACCAATTTCTATTACCAAATTCGGCGGATCGTATTCATTCAAATTAACAGGTGAATTACTGTCATCAGGAGGAACTCTCAAATCCGAACCGATGTAGTAAGCTAAATCAGGTTGAAACTCGCCAATACCTGTTTTGCGGAAACTGGTATTAGTAAATTGAACTATTCGGATATTTCTCAACTTAGCAAAGAAAATAACTACATTGGAAATGATTGAATTTTGATGCCCATGCAATGGCCCTACTGGTGATATTTCTACCATCATGTGTTTTTGATAGTAATAAAACTTGCCTTTTTCCCAAGCTGAATCATCAGCGAAGGCTAGAAACTCTTCCCACGTCGCCTTCACCCAAATATCCGTTTCCAAAACCTGCGTAATTGCCGAATTAGAAGTCATAATCCACCTCTACAATTTCTGTATATTCAAATTCATTCGGACTGCGCCTAACTAAAGGATAGCGCGTCCCGCCGAGTTCGATCGCATCTTCTTCACAATCAGCTTTCGGAGAATTGTACACCAGCACGTATTCCCTGCCGGTGCAACTTTCCATCTCTTGAGCAACTTCTCCACGCCACTGAGTTTTAGTTACCAAAACTACCAATTGATTCGCCAACTTCGGCAGCTTATTTGCAATTTGCTTGCGATAAATCTCGTCCAAACTCCCAAAGGGAGAATCCATCACAATTGGAAACGTACTGCTATCCGGGCCCATCAAAGTATTCTTTTGACTCCACTCACGCACGCCCTCAATAATTCCGCCGATAAACGATAAGCTGAGAATTTGATTTTCTCCTGTAGAAGCGGCAACTAAAGATTCTTTTCCAGACGTATTTTCTACTAGCGTCAGTTCATATTTATCGCTCAACTTGGGGATGTAAGGAGTAAAAGAAATTTGACTGAAAATATCTTGCACTCGCTTTTCCAACTGAGAACAAAACTGTTTTTCTAAGCGCGATCGCACTTCAGTTAGGCGATCGATCGCATCCTGAGTCGCAGCAATCCGGCGCTGGGCTAATACTTGCCTTTGCTCATTCAGTTGCTGCTTATCGATTTGCTTGTCCAGATTCGCGATCGACGCATTCAAACTCTCAATCTGCTGCTGGTTAGAGCCTGTTTCCCGGTGCAAATCGCCAATTTTGGCCTCAATTTCATCCAAGCGCTTTTGCAAGCGGCTAACATCGCCGTCAGGAAAATTTCGCAGCTTGTTGTGAATATCGTCTAACTGCGTTTCCACCCGAGAAAGTTCCGTTCTGTCGCGGCTGATATTGCCTTGCTGTCGGTCTATTTCCTCCCAAAAATCAGCTACTTGCCTATCAATTTCATTGACTCGATCGCTAATCCGAATAGTTGTTTCTTCCACATCCCCAACACCCGCTTTATCCATCCAACCGCTAACCTGTTGGCGAGACTCTGAGCCCTCCACTAATTCCCCACCGCAGATACACCGCTGCTGCGCTAATAACTCTTCCAAAAACGGCCGCTGAATCCCCGAAAGCAACGAGCCGCCTTCCCGCAAACCTTCAACAATTATTTTAAATTCAGCCGCCGCCTCTGACAGAAATACCCCATAACCCCGCATAGATATTGAGCGTTTGAGAGCATCTGTAGCTTGTGAAATTTGTTGCTTAAATAAACTTTTCTGCATTTCCAATTCATCTCGCAAGTTTTGCAATTCGGCGGCACCGCTCAGTAGCAGCAAATCACCGTTTACTGCTTTTCTTAACTCGCCTTGATGAATCAATTCTTGCTCCATTTCTAAATTTTTTTGGAAAAATAGTTCTGCCTCTTTTTGAGATTTTTCCTTCTCTTTCAAAAGTTTCTTAATTTCGGAACTGCCAATCATTCTTAAATCTGTTTCTAGAGACTTTCTGGCATCTCCCAAATGTCTAATCGAGCGATTCAGCACCTCTACTCCCAGCAATTCCTTAGTAGCTTCAGCAATTTCTGCTTTCTTGTCGTGGCGGACAATTTGCTCGATTCGCTCCCCGTCAAAAAAGAAATATTGATGCAAACTTTCCGGCAAAATTCGTCCGATAATATCATCAGGATGCTGGGGCGGTAGCATCCAGCGACCGTCATCTTTTGCTACCTGCATAAACAATTCGCCTTTGCTGTGTTCGACACTATTTTGACTTTTGTAAGCATGGCAACTGCGCCTTACTTGGTAGCGCTTGCTGTCGTGTTCAAACACGATTTCTACCCAACAAGGTACTCGTTTGCCCGGTTTTGCTTCCGCAATAGCGCGTTTATTTACTGATTGTTCTTCCGTAAAACCCGCGCTCAGATTTCCGTAAAGTCCCCAAGTAAAGGCATTCATCAAAGCTGTTTTTCCAGCACCGTTATTGCCGTGAATCACTGTAATATTTTGCGCGCCCCAGGCTAGCTTAATTTCGGGTGTTTGGCCGAAAAACTGCCGGAAATTGCACAGACTAATTGAAATCAGCTTCATACAATTACTTCCTTAATAACTTTCAAAATGTCATCGCTAATATAGCGGGGAGCCCTCATGTACAGTTTATCTTTTTCAATTTCTAATACCCGTTCGATAATTTGTCTGACTTCGGGCGGCGCGCTAGTAATTGGTTCCTGTACATCGCTCAATTCCTGATGAGTTTGATAAGAAGAACGATTTTCTGCTAAAATACTTGTCGGTACGGCTGCGAGCGCACTATCTTCATATCTAAATGCCATAATCAGATTTTCATTCAGATTTTCAGTCATATTTTTTTGGCAACTCTTAAAAACTAGCCACTCAAACTGCAATCAAATAATTCTATATTCTCAAACATAAACCGAACCTTAATAAATGTCAAATGTCTAATAGCCCATAACGCCTTTGAAGTTGCAGCAATTTCACTCTAGCTTCCCCAGCATTGTCGGCTAAATCGGCAAATTCCAAGAACCGCTTCAACTCTTTTCGCAGCAAATTGCGCTCGACTTCTAAGGTTTCTCTGCCCAAATCAGGAGGCAAAACTATCATGTCAAATAAAGTTGCCCTTTCCTTCCCCGGATGTGGCCGCAAAATCCGTCCCCGGCGCTGAATAAACTGGCGCGGATTGCTGCTGCTTGCTAAAATTACAGCATTGCGAATTGCTGGAATATCAACGCCTTCATCCAAACAGCGAATCGCGACTAAACCTTGCAATTCTCCACTCTCAAATTGTCGGCGCAATCGTTCTCTTTCTGCTAAAGGAGTTGCCGCAGTATAAGTGTTAACTCGGTAGCCTAATTCTGAACCCAATAACTTCGCGGTTTCTGTTAGTTGGCGGTTGTTATTTCGGCGCGCACCTCCTTCGATGGCACCGTCGCCGCAGTAAAATAAAGTGTGGGCTGTGTCGAGACGGTGAATCATTAATTCTCGCAAAGCTACTAATTTATTAGCCGCTGCCCCAATTAACCGGGCGCGCTGCATTAATAAAGTCGTTAAAGCATCGTTTTCTTGTACTTGTTCATCGCCCCAAAGCGCCCAGCCAATTTTTTTAGTTAAGTAGGAATACTTGCGGGTTTCGGCTTCGGTCAATTCTACTAAAATCGGATAGTATAAATAATGTACTAAGGCTTTTTGGCGGATGGCATCTGCTAAGGTGAGTTCCGGCTGCAAAACAGGACCGAAATAATCTAAAATAGCTTCGGTTCCTTGTTCGTCGAAGTGCCTTTCTGGGGTGGCGGAAAGGGCGAGTCGCAGTCCAATATTGCGCGGCAAACTTTCTCCTAAACGGGGCGCGCCTAAGTTGTGAACTTCGTCTCCAATAATCAGGGTTTTTTCTGGGAAATAGCGCAGTTGCGATCGCAAGCTATCTCCCATTAAGGTAGCATTGGTAGTGATGATTGTGAGAAATGCTCGCTCGCCAGATCGCACTTCATACAAACCCGCAGCCAGCTTATTTTGCCAACTGCGGGCCTCTTCAAAAGCCAAAATAGGTTTTAAACTAAATTTCTCCGATTCCCGCGCCCACTGATTCACCAGGTGGCAGTAAGGGCAAATTACGAGCAGAACTTGCAGGTTAATTTTATTGTATAATTCAGTGGCGATCGCCAGCGCAGTAATGGTCTTGCCGCTACCCGTCGCCATCTTCAGGGTACCGCGTCCCTGATTCGCAAACCAATTAGCAACCGCCACTCGCTGATACTGTCGCAATTGCAGCGATGGCGGCATTCTCGGAAACCCAAATTGCGAATTATTAGCCGTTGAGCGATTCACCTTTAAATGCCGTTAGATGCAATATTCCCTATACTCAACTGTAACTCACGGGCGATCGAAACTTAACAGCCCAAACAAATCATCCGCCGACAGTTGCAAATCCGACAGCACATCGAGCACAGGTAAAATATCCTGATTCTCTTTCGCCTCTGGTTGCTGCTGCGGTTTAAAAACAAGAACTAATTTTTCTGCCGGGTCAATCAACCAACCCAGTTTAGCATTGTGATTTAAGCAAAACAAAATATTATTAATGACCCGAGTTGGATTTTGATCCGGCGATAAAATCTCAATTGTCCAATCCGGCACAATTTCAAACCTGTTTTCTACTTCTCCCTTAGCATTGATAAGAATGCGCGACCACTCAAACACTGCTATATCTGGAACAATAGAACGTCCCCCAAAAGTGCAACGCAATTCTGAAAAAGCAAAAGCTAACTTTTGCGGTTCTCCCACCTGATTAATTCTATTCCCAAAACGAGTTTGTAACGTGCTGTGTTTTCCTTGTGGCATAGCTTTTTGATAAATTTGACCGTCAACATACTCGCTAGCAGGCTTAGTCTCTGGCAATAGGAGAAACTCTTCCAGAGAAATCTTTGACGGTGACTGAATTGACGTTACCATAAGCAATTAACCCCTCAACAACTCAACTCCCGTCTTAAAAATTCATATCGCTGTCAGTTTCCCAATCAGCACAACTCTCCGATTCCACACCAGTAGGGTGCATCGCACAAACCAACAAATTTCCCCCGTAAACTTGACCGTGATAGTTGCGACAACCGCGACAAGCCGGCTGCTGCGTCGGCGAAGGGTCTACATAAGTAACCATCGACAAATCTATCTCATCAAACTCAGGGTCGAAGTCGCGGCAAATTTCAATTATCGGTTCGATAAATTCATTAAATAAACCGTCAAATTCATTGAAATAACCGTCAATGTCATTAATCAGATTATTTTGTACTTGTTCAGTAAACTCTTCCGACATTTTTGCCAAAACGTCCAGCATTTCGACAAACTCTTCGCCCATTTCGCTGAAAAAATGCTCTACTTCAGAAACAGCATTTTCCATTACTCCAAAAAAATCTTTAGACCAATCTTCCATGAATTTGACAGCTTGCTATTACAAAATATTTTACAGACAAGTGCAGCCAGCCTCAAGCGAAGCGATCGCACCTACTTTCAATTCTATTACCTATTGCCCGATATCCGGTCAAGTTTCACAGGGCAGATATTCAAAAAGGGAACTCAAGAGTATTATCCTGAGTTCCCTTCATGCTTTGCTGCGCGAGCTTTTTTCAGCTTAATCCCGCTTCAGCCGCCGCAATTCGTCTTGTAAATTCTGCACCTGTTCGCGGAGCTTGTCTACACCGCCTGTCTCTTTAGCATCTTTTGCCGAAACATCTTCTTCCTCAGAAACAATTTCAATCCGCCGAGGTTCCGCCGGTTTTTGCTCCCTAGCGGGTTCTACTGGCGGTTGCTGTTGCTGAGCCTGTTGTACCATATCATCAACAAAGCGGCGGGCTTCTTCCGTTGACATCTCGCCCCGCTTCACTAATTCATCTGCCAGCTTTTGGGCTTCAGTCCGCAATTCAGTTAACTTGCTGCCAGCTTTTTCACCAGCGTAGGAAGCTAGCCCGACACCAAGGTAAACTGCTTTTTGTAAAATATCTCCGAAACCAGGCATAGGAGCTACACCTCAAAAAACTGGGTGAACCGGAGACCACGCCTATTACAAGCATCCCGTGTTGCTGCTACCTTCCGGTCCTGACAAGATTTGGGCGTTGGAATCGCGTGGGTCCAGTTCATTTATAAGTATAACACAGTTATTTATTCTTCAACCACACACCAGTGATAAATTTCATAAATAACGCAACCATTCTTCACCAGCGGGTCTTCAGCGACGATCGCCTTCGCCTCATCCATAGAACCCGCCTCAAACAGCAACATACCGCCGCCCCGCCTCGCCCAGTAGCCAGTTTTCGCTCGGTGTCCTTTAGAAATCAACTCTCGGACATAAGCTCTGTGAGCTGGCACATATTGGTCAAAAACAGGCTTTTCGACAATTCCTTGCTCAATTTTGACAAACCAAGGCATTTTTATTTGGGATTTTAGATTTTATATTTTAGATTGGGAAGGGGTGATGAGCAATGGAGTCTAGGGCAAATGCGACCTATTCCATTTTCCAGCATCCTTTCTTAACTGCGATGTTATCCCATGAACCAGTCAAAACAGCGATTTTTTATAGCCCTAGTGCCGCCTCCCGATATTCAACAGCACATTACTGAGATTAAACTATATTTTGCGGCACACTACAACAGCCGCGGTGCTTTGAATTCGCCGCCGCACATCACGCTGCAACCTACTTTTGAATGGTTAGCGGAGGATATCCCCAAATTAGAGGAAAGTTTGAAGGAGTTTTCTGCAAATCGGCTGCCTATTCCCGTTACTCTATCCGGTTTTGCTGCTTTCGCGCCCCGCGTCATTTACGCTGATGTTGTCAAATCGCCCGAATTGCTGGATATTCACTCATATTTGATGAGTTATATGGAGGCAACTTTGGGAATAGTCGATCGAGTTTCTCAAAGTCGCCCATTTGTACCACACATGACAGTAGCGTTTCGCGATTTAACCAAGGATAATTTTCAAACGGCTTGGTTGGAATTTGCAGGGCGATCGCTCCACTTTGAGTTTACCGCTTCCGCCTTAACTTTACTGCTTCACGACGGCAGCAGGTGGAACATCAGCAACCAATTCCCGCTTTCCGCCTAAACTTTCTCCCTTCTCTTTCTTCGCGTCCTTCGCGTCTTCGCGGTTCGTTTTTCCAATTTTTTTTTCTTAGCAAATCCTGATAAATATCATTTCCTCACTACAAACCTGTTTAAAATTAAAGCCAGTCACAACTTACCGATCGCTCTTATTCGGAGTTGCAAGTGCCACAGTTCCGTAAACAGAAATTCCCGACTGTTCCAATATTTTAATTGCCGACTTAATCGTAGTACCGCTAGTGTAAATATCATCAACTAACAGCACTCGATCGCGCGGGAGCCTGCGGCGAAAATCTTTCCCCAAACTTAAAGCATTTCTCATTTCCGCTTGGCGCTGCAGTGGCGTCAGAGCGAATAAAGCTTGAGTATTTTTTACCCGCTCCAAACCGTGCCGCTGCAAAGGCAAACCAGTCAGCTCACAAAAACTTTCCGCCAAAAGTTCCGCCTGGTTAAAACCGCGCTCCTTGAGCTTTTCTTGGTGCAGGGGAATCGGTACAACTGTTAAATTATCTATAGCTAATTCCGGAAAACTCAGCCAACCTTCGGCTAGCCAGCCGCCGAGAGGTTTGGCTAATTGCGGATTGCCGTCATATTTCAAAGCTGCGATCGCCCGTTTGAGAGCCCCGCCATACTCACCCCACACAAAAACACGCTGCTGTGAATGCCAAAATCGACCTGGATCGCTTAACTGACATCGCTGAAGTTGCTTGTGACAGTACGGACAAAACTCTCCGGCGGCCGGTCGCTGACAAAGAGGACAGTTAGACTTAAGAAATAGATTGAGAAAAGATTTGACTAATCCCGTCCATTTTCGCTTGTTCATCCTAAAATTGTCGTAAGTGATTAATGGGAAAAACTTTCAACTTCAATTAGTTTCCACCGACAGGCTCGCAGCGTGAAAAACCTCTACTGGTTAGACAAAATTCAACCTTCAGACCGAGATGCAGTGGGAGAAAAAGCATTTTACTTGAGCTGTTTGCTCCAGAAAAATCATCCCGTTGTACCGGGTTTTGTCGTACCGGCTACCACATTCTGGCAGTTTTTAGAGTCGATCGACTGGCTAGAACCGCTGTTTGCTGACTGGCCACACTCTTCCCTGCACTTAAATGTCGATGAACCCAGACAACTGCAATCCATCGCCCGCAGCATCCGCCACCAAATCCTCGCCGGCCAACTGCCAGATTCACTGCTCTCCACCCTAGAGTCTGCTGTTTCTCAACTCAACTCACAGTCAAACTTAAACTCCACAGCCTTAATTTTTCGCCCTTCCCTGACTTCCTGGAACCCTAAAACAGTCGGCATTCTGGAATCTCAGCCAGTACGGGCAGAACCCGAAGCCATTGGGGCCGGACTCAAACGAGCTTGGGCAGAAATGTTCAGAGCCCGAAGTCTATTTTACTGGCAGCGGTGCGGTCTGCGGGTACAACAAATTAATCCCGCAGTTTTGGTGCAGCCACTTCAAGAAGCGATCGCCGCGGGCGAGGTGAAAACAAAGGCGGGTGCACAGTGGGAAATCCAAGCCACCAGCGGTTTGGGATTGTCTCTCGCTAGGGGAGAAACCATCCCCGATTACTATCAAGTGCAGCCGGAAACAAGCGCGGTTAAATTCCAGCGGATAGGTTACAAAACATTAGCATACCATCTCAAAGTCGGCGATGGTGAACCGAAAAAAAAACTGCTGCTGGGCAAGTTTGCTGCTTTCCCAATTCCCGATTCTCCATTTATAATTCCTGATTTTGCTGATTGTTGCGTGCAAGTTTTAGCGCTGGGAGAGGAAGCACAAACAGAATACGTTTTAGAGGAATCGCAACTGCAAGAAATCATTGAATTGAGCAAAAAAGCGCTGGCAGAATTTGACTCAGATTTAATTTTGGAGTGGACGCTAAACCAGACAGGAAACAGCGGCGAACAGCAGTTTTATTTCACTCAAGTTCGTCTTGTGAAAGCGGAAAAAGTCGCGCCGATAGAGGAAAATCCGAGCGCCCTCCCGCACCCAACCTCGATCGCCCCAGCCAGAACTCCTGCGATACTCAGAGGTGTGGGAGCAGCATCAGGAAAAGCCGAAGCAATTGCCCAAGTTATGACTAATTCCCACCCAGAAAACGCGGAATTCTTAGCGGGAGGCATTTTGGTAGCCCGGACAATCGAGCCGAATTGGTTGCCTTGGCTGAAGGTTGCGGCTGGGGTGATTGCGGAACAAGGAGGCATGACCTGCCACGGCGCCATTTTAGCTAGAGAATTGGGGATTCCCGCCGTTGTGGGAGTGACCGGGGCCACGCGGGCGATCGCCTCGGGCGATTCCGTGTTGGTAGACGGCGATAGCGGAGAAGTTTTTGCCCTCGCCCAACACGATGCGCTCAACATAGGAGACAGTGGCAGGCTTCGGGACACAGCAACAAATACAGACACATACAGTACAGCAGCCAAAATGTCAATAGCCAAGCACCAATCTTCAACCTCAGAGCGATCGCCCAATTCCGCGCCTAAATCTCGACAATCTGAGTCTACTCAATATGTTTGGGGCCCACCAACGGCGACTCAACTGCTAGTTAATGTCAGCCAAACAAGTTCGATTGACCGCCTCAAAAATCTGCCAATAGACGGCATCGGATTGCTGCGATCGGAATTAATGGCATTAGAAGCTTTGGACTGTCAAAACCCCAAAGTTTGGCTACAAGACGGCCGCCAATCGGAATTTGTCGATCGCATGGCGGATTGCCTCAGTTTATTTGCTGCGGCCGTTTCGCCGCGGCCAATATTTTATCGCTCTCTCGATTTACGCGAGTCAGGCGCCCAGGGCAGTTTCAGTTATACCTTTGAACCCGAATTATTTGATTGGGAACTCTGCGTACTTCAAAAAGTCTGCGAGTCAGGCCATACCAATGTTAATTTAATTTTGCCTTTCGTGCGCTCGGTTGACGAGTTTATCTACTGCCGCCAGCGTTTAGAAACAGTTTGGAAAAACCGCTCAGCCGAGTTTCAAATGTGGATTATGGCGGAAGTTCCTTCGGTGTTATTTTTATTGCCAGATTACGTAAAAGCCGGAGTTCAAGGAGTTTCTATCGGCACTAACGATTTAACCCAATTGCTATTAGGAATTAACCGCCACTCCGACCAGGTAGCAGGTGCTTTCAACGGGCGCGATCAAGCTGTGATGAGGGCGATCGAACAATTAATCAAACAGGCCCGGGCCGCCGGCATTCCTTGCTCAATCTGCGGCGACGCTCCCGCATTGTATCCAGAGACAGTTGAATCCTTGGTGCGGTGGGGGATTTCGTCTATTTCGGTCAATGTCGATGCCGTAGAACAAACTTGCAGGGCGATCGTTCGCGCCGAACAGCGCCTACTCCTAGAAGCCGCTCGATCGATAATTAACAATTAACCACTCCCGGACGTACTTGACCCCAGAAATCCGGTTTCTACTCTAAATCATAGCTTTGGCAAGCAGCCACCCGCTCAGAAATTGGGTTTTTAGACAACCCGTGCCTCCAAGACTATTCCCAACTACAGAAACCCAGTTTCTAATTATATAACAACCGCCCAAACGGTGAAGACATTTTTAATTGATCAAACCCTTGCTTTTATTGCTTCTTCCTTCTTCCTTCTTTTTCCTTCCGCTATCACAATCTCCGATTTTAAAGCTAGGATAGAAATATCACCAATTCTTGACCCGGAGGTACAAACCGTGAAATCAAAAATTATTGCAACTGCAGCAATACTTGCCGCCCTGGCTTTTCTGCATCGCCACCCAGCATTATCTCAACCTGCAACTGACGGTGGCAAAAAACCCGGCTTCTGGCAACCTCAAGCGCAGGTTGACAATACTCGCAACATTACCCTCAGACTGTTAAATGAAACTGGATTAAACCTAGAATACGGTCAATCAGGTGCCACCTTGTCATCCTTGCCCGTCGGAACCAGCAAAAACATCATTGTTCGTATCAGCAATCGCACCGGCGACATTGCCAATATTCCGATTAATGCCACCGGAGGAAGCACAACTTTGAAATACGACTATAACGTTGACTCGCAGACAAACATTGTGACGATTCGCATCACCCGATCAGACCCCCGCACTAGGCAAGACAGGTCAGTTTATATTGATGAAAAAGGGCGAATTTACTCTTTCTAAGACAGACGCTCATCAACCCGGTTTCTCCTGATAAATCTTGGTTTTAGCAGCGAGGTATCCGGGGAGAAATCAGGTTTCTAGATTCCCCTGCGTAAATTCTGTCAACCTGGAAAAGTATGAATTTTATGCAGCGGATTTGACATTGCAGCCCCAAAATCAACTGCTGCTAACAATTGGACGCTACTTGCGTACTTGTGCATCAGGTGGGTTCCGAGAGAATGTCAACTGCCCCATCCCGGACTAATATCCCTCGTTCCTCTTGATATCTGCGCCTCGATTTCCCTCTTCTTTGGGTTTAGCTTTATTCACTCGCAAGGGGCGCCCCATCCACTCTGCAACGTCTTCTTGGGCAATTGCAACGTCTTCTTGGGCATCCTCAATTATCTCAACAAATGCAAAACCGCGCATCCGACCAGTTTCCCTGTCGGTAGGCAAGACAACTCGCTTGACTGTGCCGTACTCTGCAAATACTGCTCTCAGGTCTTCTTCTGTAGCGCGGTAAGACAGATTTCCCATGTAGATAGTACAGAACGGCGTAAATACACAGACCATTAAACAGCCAAGACTTTACCCTTATATGTCCACTTAAAAGGTTTGGCCATTGTTTGATTAAAGTAGTTAATAAAATTGAGGATGCGATTTTTCAGCTCGTACTGACTGGTGAAACTTGCTCTTTTTAGTAATTTCCGCACCCAAATGCTGAACCAAATCTCTATTTGATTAAGCCACGAAGAATGTTTGGGTGTGTAATGGAAAACAATTAGATGTGTTGGGTCACTTTAAAAAACAGCTCGGGATTTCATGGATTTAAGTATGCCGCTTTTCCCCTTAATACCAAGGTCGATATCTAAGCCTTCTTTTTCGGCGACCAAACGCACCA
Organism: Microcoleus sp. Pol11C3; assembly: GCF_036701485.1. Lineage (NCBI taxonomy): Bacteria > Bacillati > Cyanobacteriota > Cyanophyceae > Oscillatoriales > Microcoleaceae > Microcoleus > Microcoleus sp. Pol11C3. The sequence goes on from NZ_JAUBQW010000015.1 coordinate 57,561, forward strand.
GTGATTCAGATTAATGAGTATTCAGACAATCCATAATCAGATGCCATTTTTGGGCATGGGGGTCAGTTTCAATGAGGTGACGAATATTCAGTAAAAAATCGGATTCTGTTCTCGAATCTCCGCAAGTTGGCTCGACAATCTTACCATTGGCAATATTGAAATTGGCGAGCAAGGTGTGCGTGCCATGACGAATATATTCAAACTCTCTTCTGGCCACTTTTCCGGGTCGCATTGGTAAGTCTTTTTCGAGACGCTCAATAGCTTGAATCCCTGTCATTTCATCAACCGATATAGTGTGTTCTCTATTTTGACTGCGTTCAATCGCAGTCAGATATAAGCCTGTAATATCTTTAACTTTTGCATCAAATTCTTCATCCACAGGGGGGGTTAACCAGTAGCGCAAGGCCTGTGGTTTCATTTCTGCTTCTTCTAATAATCTGCCAACATGGCGGACGGATATACTTTCAATAATGCCTTGTTTCATGATTTCCTCCGCCAGTTCTCTAGCCGTCCAATGACTTATTGGTCGTCCATAATCGGACGGTGAGGAACAGTAAGCGTGCAAATAACTCGGTTATTTGTTCAATGCTAAATTTTGCAGGTGCGCCAACACGTTCTTGATCTTGTAATCTTTGCAAAATGCATAAGTCTTTTTCCTCGCTCTCCAACCATCGGTTTCGCCCCTTCACAAGCCATCTGCCGATTAATCTCTAAACTTCCGGCTATTTCACGATGGTTTTGACCATCAGATGCCATGAGAATGATTTTGGCTCGTAGCACGAGCTGTTGCGGCGTGTTGTGTCTCTTGAGCAACTGGTGAAGTTGATGACGCGAGCCATCGCTTAAATTTAATGTTTTAGGCATTAATAAGGCCATATATGACTCAGGAGAGCAGAGAGCACCTACCTAAACTGGTCTAAACTAACTATGTTATTCTACCACAAATCTACTCTGTCTACTTACGCCGAGCTGTAATAGTCATGTCGATCGAACTGAACTTGTTGTGCTATACATAATAACCTGTTAATTGAACTCTTAAGTGCTATCTAGCATACAACTGGGCGATCGAATCTGACTAAAAGGGTTTGCCGCACTGACAAAGTCTTTGTACTGGCTGCAATAGTTAGCTTGATCAAAATTCAGGTCATCACTCACCCGAAAGCTGAGCGATAACCTGAATTTTGGGGCAGTGAGAAATCCCACCCCTGAAGAATATTTGATTTTAATCAGATGAGTGATGGGTGGGGGACGAATCGCTAGGATATTACTTTTCTCTATTAAACTAAGGATGTGAGATTTAAAGCAGCTTTGTTAAGTGTTTGAGTGCCAATTCGACTTTGGGTAATACCGCTGGCTGTTTCCGTTGCTCCTTTATTCAGAACATTCATCGCCTCTACCACTTGCTCAATAGCGATCGCCTGCTGTTTGGTATTCAGGTAAATTTGCTGACTGCTGACAACTACACTGTTAATAGCATTAGCAACATTGTTAAAATTATCCGCCGTACCTTCAGTCAATTTTAGGCTATTATCTAATGTTTTCTTGCCCTCATCTGTTACCATCACTGTTTTATTAATGGAATTCTTAATACCGTTTATCAAATCATTAATCTGAGCCGACGATTTTTTGCTTTGATCGGCCAGTCTGCGAATTTCCGTCGCCACCACCCCAAACCCCTTTCCTTGTTCTCCGGTGCGTACTGCTTCCACTGTAGCGTTAATTGCCAGCATATTAGTTTGATTAGCCAAATCGCTGACTAAATTGGTAATATTAGCAATCTGATTGGTTTGCTGGCTCAAATGTAAAACTTGATCGGCGATCGCTCCGACTTTTTCCGTCAGACTCAACATTACCTGCTGGGTTTTATGCACTACTTTACTGCCTTCTGCTGCCATATTTAAGACATTACTGGCATTCTCAAGGGCTGACTCGGCTTGCATAGCAGATTGCCTCGATGATGCGCCCAATTCATCCATTGTGGTAGTTGTTTGATTAACAGAAGCAGCTTGTTCTACAGCAATACGTTCCTGTTGCTCAATTGTAGCAGCGATCTCGGTAGAAGAACTGACAATCATATTAATAATACCTTTCAGGGCCTTATCTAAAGGTTTGGCGATCGCTATACTTAAAACTATTCCTAAAAGAATCGCTGTTAGCGGTCCAACTGTCATCCCCAAAAATACAGCTATTTGAGTATTTTTACTATCATTTTGTGCGGTCTGATAAGCGTCGTCGGCTTGCTTCCTGTTGGATTCAACTACTGCTAAAGTGGCTTTTTCAGAATATATAAATTTAACACGAATCACCTTAGCTTGCTGACTAAGTTTATTCAAAAGATTACTAGCTATGTTTGCTGTTTCCATTTCGGGCGACTTACTTTTACCCTCTTTAATTAGTCGGATCTGCACACTTAAAGGATTCAAAATTCCCTGTTTCTCGAATTCTTGATTAAGTCGCAGCAGTGCTTTATCTTCCTGCTGCCACTCCTCCCAATACTTAAGCATTTGTTTATAGAGTGCGTCTTCCTCTGAGATACGTGGAATGACTTCGTATGCTTTAAAACCATCTTTAATCTGCTGCCAAGCCTTGTCCATTCTGTTTAATGCTTCTTGCCTTTCTGCTTGACTGAGTGCAGAATTAATTAACGCTCTCTCGGATGACTCAATTTGGGTTTGTCCCTCGTTAATTTTTAATAATGCTTCAATACTCGGTAAGTTATTGTTGCCGAGAGTTTCTATGTGTTGACTGAGATTAGATGTTGAGTTCCATCCTACCCAGGCAACTAAAAACACTAACAGTCCCATAATCAGAAACGCGCCGATCAGTCTGGTTTGTAAATTCATTTTTCTCAACATAATATTTTTCCTTCCTTCAACTACAGTGAGCCTCGCGGGAGTCATGAACACATATTGTATAGTATAGCCTTGCTCAGGTAGATGAGGTACCGATTTTGATTTTACGTAAACCCGCAGCATCAAAAAGGAGACGCTCTCCAACCAATTTTAAATCGCGGTAGAAGAGGGCGGGGTGCAGCTCCTTTTTGACAATTTCTGTAGACACCCAAATAGCTAAGGAGTTATACTTAAGTCAATGAGTTGAGTGTAAAGATGTTGGTATTGGAAGTAAAACTGGAAGAAACGAAAGAGCAGTATAGAAAGCTGAATGAAGCTATTCGCACAGCTCGTTTTGTTCGGAACAGTTGGCTGAGATACTGGATGGACAACAAGGACATTGGTAAATACGAGTTAAGTGCATATTGCGCTGTACTGGTAAGCCAATTTTAGTTTGCTAACAACCTCAATTCTATGATTGGTCAAGCTAGCGCTGAAAGAGTGTGGTTTGCCATTTCTCGCTTTAATGACAACTGCAAGAAGCACAAACCAAGGGAAAAGGGGTATCCTCGGTTCAAAAAAGAACAAACACATGGTTCTGTTGAGTACCCAACCAGTGGATGAAAGCTTTCCGAAGAGCGGCGATATATCACTTTCTCTGACTGTTGTAAAGCGGGAACCTTTAAAAGGTGGGGAACCCGCGATTTGCATTTCTATCAATTGAAGCAGATTAAGCGTGTCCACGTTGTCCGTCGTGCAGATGGATACTACGCTTGATTTTGTCTTGATTAAAAACGGTTGGATAAACGTGAACTAACAGCCCATGACGGCAGTATTTATGTAGGATTGAATCACTACCAATTACGACGGTGAACAGTAGCCAATTCGCCTCATTTGCGTAAATCTGAGAAGTCTTTGATGCGGCTTCAACGTCGTATGTCTAAGACCAAAAAATCTTCCCAAAATAGAGCTAACTTGAGAAACAAACTGACTCGAAAACACCTCAAGATAAGTCGCCGTTTCCTTAAGACTTTGCTATCAAAACGACAAGGTGCGTAGTGATGTCCAACTACTTAGTGGCGTATGAGGACTTGAAGATGTGAAATATGGTGAAAAATCGACATCTTTCTAAATCCATTTCTGATGCAGCGTGGACTCAGTTCTGTAGTTGGTTTGAGTATTTGGGGAAGTGTAGTGGGGTGGTACAGTTTGTGTCACCACCCCACTACACTTCCCCAAAATTGCTCGAATTGTGGGGAGGTCGTCAAAAAGTCTTTAAGCACCAGAACACATACTTGCTACCGTTGTGGACACACTCAGGACAGAGATTGGAACGCTGCAGGAAACATTTTACAAAAAGCATTAAGTACGGTGGGTCACATCGGAATTAACGTCTAGGCGTGAGACTCACCCATACTTGGGTGATAAAACTTCTTCAAGCAAGTCAACTCCTAGAAAGAGGAAGCCCAAAGAGCGATCTTTGGAATCCCCCGCTATATTCGGTATCCCGAATTAGCGGTGGGAGGATGTCAATGGTTTTCCTTAGTCGATCGAGATTGACTGAGGCCCCGTGCTTTTACCGTTGGTGGGTTCGGCTGGGGGAGTAGTGTAGGAAGTTGAACCAGCTTGATCGTCGATCCAACTTTTAACAGGCTCTTCGTGAAGGTTGAGTCGAAGCAGGCCAGAAAAAAATCCGCCAGTGAAGGCGATCGGCTGTTGGATCAATTCTTTGGCCATTGGGATGAGTTCGTCGAGGAACATTCAAGATTCTCCTTGTGCTGCAGGGGTTCTACTTTAACTGTACCGTTTGTACTGCGATGCTGGCAGCAACCTACAAAAAACCTTCCAGCGCTGAAGAGGCGCAATGGCTAACAACCCGACGAATGGCCTACAATGCTAATGAAATTGCTGCAAAAATTTTATGTGCCGTTTGCTTGGCTACCTCGGGGAGCCGATTTTACTTGATGCTATTCTGTACAAGCCGGAACATTCCCTAATTGTGCAGAGTTACGAGCCCCGCGAAATGACTTCTGGCGTACTAAATGCTGACGGTTTTGGTATTGGTTGGTATCACCCGCACCTAGATAGTGACCCATTTACCTATAAAAATGTACAGCCAATTTGGAGCGACATTAACCTTCCGAGTATCAGTCGGTACGTTGAATCCGGATGCGCGATCGGATATGTTCGCAGTGCAACTTCAGGACAATCGGTAGATTTGAGCAACTGTCAGCCGTTTCAGAACGATCGCCTGCTGTTCGTACACAACGGCTTTGTGAAGAATTTTCGGCAAACTCTTTACAGACCAATTCGCGATCGGCTCAGCGATACGCTTTATCAATCAATTAACGGCTCTACAGATTCAGAGCATATCTTCGCCTTGTTTGTCAATGAATTGACAGCCGCAAATCTAACTCTAGAAGCTGCTTTGCAAAACACGCTGAAAACTTTGGCAGAGCTAGCAAACTTTCACGGAGTAGAATTTTCAGCTAATATAATTATCAGCGACGGACACCAGCTCGTTGCCTCTCGCTTTGCTTCCCAAAAAACTCCTCCTTCCCTCTATTGGCTACGAGACGATTTAAATTTCCCAAATTCTGTCATCATTGCTTCTGAACCTTTATTTGCTGGCAATTGGCACGAGTGTCCAGTCCAGAGCATTATCAGTACCGGAGTAGACCGTGATATCCAAATCTATCCAATCTTGTAGAGAGGCAATTTATCGCGATTTGCAGCAGTGTCGCCGCGGCACTTTCAAACTATTTACAGACATCGACTACGATACTTTTTGCTGCCAAGCTCATCCTGATTTCAGTCCGGTGGGCTGGCATTTAGGTCACATTGCTTATACTGAGGATTTGTGGCTGTTGCAGCGGTGTGCTGGCTTGGAACCTGTCTTTCCTAAGTATCACCAACTGTTTGCTGCTGATATTTTGCCTAAGAAAGAACGGGTTTATTTGCCAACGCTGGAAGAAGTTGAATGTTATTTAAATTCGGTCAGAAAACAGGTGTTAGATTATTTGGAAGTAGCGCCGATAGAGGAGCAAGAACGTCTCTGGCGGTTTATTATTCAGCACGAAAGCCAGCACTGCGAAACTGTTGCTTTCGTGTTGCAAATGCAAAGGAAGAAGGAAGAAGGAACTTCGGCAACGCATTTGGTAACGGATTTAACAGATTTAAGGGACGTAACGGATAGAAGGAAGAAGAAAGAGGGAAGATTAATTGCTGATTACCAATTACCAATTACCGATTCCCCGGCGATTGAAATTCCGGGTGGGGAATTTTACATGGGAAGCGATGCTGCTGAGGCTTTGGATAATGAGCGATCGCGCCACCTATGTTATTTAGAAGCATACTCGATCGATCGCTATCCCGTCACTTGCCGTCAATACCGAGATTTCATGGAATCCGGCGGCTATCAAAACCCTGATTGGTGGTCAGCGGACGGCTGGAAATGGCTGCAAGTCGAAGCCGTCTCTCAACCGCTTTACTGGTCAGAAAATCCAGCTTTCAACAACCATCCAGTCTGCGGCGTGAGTTGGTACGAAGCCGAAGCTTACTGCAACTTCACCGGCAAGCGTTTGCCATCGGAGGCCGAATGGGAAAAAGCTGCAAGTTGGGATGCCAAAAATAAAACGTATCGCATCTATCCTTGGGGAGAAGAACAGCCACACGGCAGCCTGTGCAATCACGGCAATAATATTGCAAATACCTCGCCAGTTGATGCCTTTCCCAAAGGAGCAAGTGCGATCGGTTGCTGCGATATGTTAGGCAATGTTTGGGAGTGGACTGCTTCCACCTTTGACGCCTATCCGGGATTTGAAAGTTATCCTTACAGGGGATATTCTCAAGTTTATTTTGATGGAGAACACCAGGTTTTGAAAGGGGGGAGTTGGGCGACTTTTCCACAGGCCCTGCGATCGACCTTTCGGAATTGGTATTATCCGGGCGTGCGGCAAATTATTGCTGGTTTTCGATGTGCTAAGTAGTTCGCTATTTCATTATAAAGATCGGCTGCACGGCTCCGTGCGCTCCTTGGTTCGTAGTGAAGACTAAAGCCCTCAGTACGAACTTATAAGGGTTATTTTACAGATATCATATAAAAGGATTGATGGGAAATCAGGGACGAGTTTGTTTGCTAAATGCAAAATTTTTTACCCGGTAAAAATATTAAATAAAAAAAGTTTTGTGCATTATTTGATAATTTTAGTTGATAATTTTTAAGTTGTAATTCTGGAGGCGATCGCCATCGGGTGAGACAAAACATAACCGAGATCGGCATGAAAAATCTGACTTGAGCGCGATATTTTGCAACGCGACTGCGTGCTATACCAATATGTGCGTCTAAAAATTACTTTATGAAATCCCCAAGACTGTCCGACACGACAAACTCAGCCTTAACGAAGGAAAACCGGCTGCACTTAGAGCGACTGGTGAGCGCTGCAGCACTGACACCCGCAGAAATCAATGCTGGCAGCGATGCAGTTAGCGGGTTGACTCAAACCCCCAGATCCCTGCCTCCAAAGTATTTCTACGACGATCGCGGATCAAACCTGTTCGAGTTGATTTGCCAGTTGCCGGAATACTACTTGACACGCACTGAGACGGCGATTTTGCAGGGGTGCGCGGGGGCGATCGCCAATTTAACGGGCCCCTGCGAAATCGTCGAACTCGGCAGTGGCAGTTCCACCAAAACTCGGATTCTCCTCGATGCTTACAGTCAACTGGAATATCCCCTACACTATTTGCCGATCGACATCAGTCCTACTATCCTAGAAAGCAGCGCTTGTCAACTGTTGGCAGATTATCCGTCGCTCCAGATTCACGGACTTGTCAGCACTTACGAATTAGCCTTAGCTAAAATTGCACCGTCGCCGTTGCCAACCCGAATGATTTGCTTTCTAGGCAGTACCCTCGGCAATCTCAACGCTCAAGAATGCGATTTATTCTTCTCGCAAATTGTCGGTGCATTGCAGCCGGGAGAGTATTTTTTGCTGGGAATTGACTTGGACAAATCTAAGGATATTTTAGAGCCTGCATACGATGACAGTCAAGGAGTAACGGCGGCATTTAACTTGAATATGCTGCGACATTTAAATCGAAAATATGAGGGAAATTTTGATTTGGCGCAGTTTGAACATTGGGCTTTTTACAATCAAGAAGAATGTCAAATTGAAATGCACTTGAAAAGTAAAAAAGCGCAAAAAGTTCAGTTGCGCGCTCTCAATTTAACGGTTGAATTTGCAGCGGGAGAAACTATCCGTAGCGAAATATCGCGCAAGTTTAATCTCAATACAGTAAAGGAAGAACTTTCGCAGCGTGGTTTAATGCCAGTGCAAGTTTGGACAGATCCAAATCAGTGGTTTGGCTTGATGCTTTGTCAGTTGACAGTTGACAGTTGACAGTTGACAGTTGGCAGTTGTTATTTGTTATATCAATTCCGGTAGCATCGGAATAGTAAAATCCAGTCAACAGCGATGCCCTGAGCGAAGCCGAAGGGTCAACAATCACAGATGGTGCAACCGGCGGAATCCATCTAATTCATCGGCGTTAATCTGTGTTAATCTGCCTATATCTGCGGTCAAAAAAAGAGAACTTATTCACCGCAGATGACAAGGGATTGACACAGATTCACGCAGATGTCGAGAAGAAAGATAGGAATAATTCCGATGCTAACAGATTTGATATTATTTGTTTTGAATATCTCCCAATAATCAGTAACTACTGACTACTGATTAATTAACAAATCGGCCGCTGTCCGGGTTTTACGGCGTGAATGTACTCGCTGCCCGAGGTCGGCCATCCCCGCTTGTAATAGGCTTCCTCCGGCTTCCCCCAGCCCAACTGCAACAAAATTTCCAGAAAATCCAACTTTTCCCAGTTCGAGAGATTGACCCATTCTGTGCGCTGTGCTATAGCCTCTACATCAACCGGATCGATCGATCGAAAATCCTTCCCGCTGTTAATACTTAAATACAAATCCATCCCCGCACTTACCTGCTGCCAGAATTCCAACATAGAAATCTTAGCTGCCCTCAGCGTAATCAAATCAACAGGTAGAGCTATTAATTCGTCATCCACTGCCGGATAGCGTAGAGTATTGCCTTTAACCGCGATTTCCCGCCAGACAATCCCAGAAACTTGATGTTCCCGCTGGTATTCGTGTACGGCAGCCTTAAAATTTTGATAAGCAGTGAACTTCTGAACGCCCTCAGATGTGAGAAAGCGGTCAATCACGGGGTTGCCTGTAGCAGGAGTTTCAGTCAAGTTGAGACGCCGCCCATGCAAGCAGGCTTGGCGCTCTTCTTCGAGGATTTTAATGAGTTCCGCCGTGCTGTAGACCTTGGACATCTTTATTCAGGCAAAATCAAGATATTGGCTGATATTCGGCTGGTTTTCTCAACTAATCTTCGGTAAAGATAGTTTGGTTGTTCTGGGCAATATTCAGTTTTGCCGTTATTCTAACTTTTCTTTGTGCTTAATTCTAGTTTGATAGTTTACAGGAGTCGATCGCAGAAATCCCGACAGCCTCTTAAAAAAACAAGTTAAGAGGATAGCGAATCACCTTAGCGGGTGACAAGGCACCTCTAGTCTAAACAGGACAAAGGTTTGAGAGAATGGTAAGGTAAAAAAATAAGGAG
>NZ_JAUBQW010000016.1:0-66067 GCF_036701485.1 Microcoleus sp. Pol11C3
AGCCTTATCTTTAGTTGAGTTTGAATATATCGGTCGCTCCTATTCATAGTTTGCGATCGATTATTCAGCAAGCCCTAATTACCACAGGAGTCGGTTTTTGGCAAGTATCTCAAATTAGAAAAGCCGAAGAATTAAAGGCGGCGGCTGCTGCGGCGGCTGCAACTCCCGCCGCCACCCGCAGCAGCGTTACAGCTTTGGGTAGGTTGACTCCGCAGGGGGAAGTTATCAAATTGTCTGCCCCTTCGGCGTCTGAGGGAGCAAGAATTGAACTGTTGCAGGTGGAAGAGGGCGATCGAGTCAGTCAAGGACAAATCATAGCAGTTCTCGATACGCGCGATCGACTCCAAGCAATCCTCCAACAAGCCGACAAAGAAGTCAAAGTCAAACAAGCAGAATTAGCAAAAATTCAAGCAGGTGCAAAAACAGGCGTTGTCGGCGCCGGGAAAGCAGAAGTTGCCAAGTTTCAAGTTCAACGTCAAAGAGAAACCGAAGGCGAAGCTGCCAATGTCGCCCGCTTAGAAGCTCAACTGCGAAGAGAAACGGAAGCCGAACAAGCTAACGTCGCCAAATTCGAGGCACAATTGCAAAGAGAAACCGAAGCCGAACAAGCTAATCTTGCCAAATTTGAGGCACAACTAGAAAGAGAAACAGAGGTGCAGCAGTCCAAATTAGCTCGGCTAGAAGCTCAATTGCGCGGCGAAATAGCCTCTCAGAACGCTACAGTCGATCGGCTAAAAGCCGAATTGAAAAACGCCGAAGCCGAGCAACAACGCAATAAAGAACTAGCCGAAACAGGTGCAATTTCTGCTTCAGTTTATGACACAAAGCGCTTAAGTGTAGATACGGCTCGTGAAAAAGTCAGAGAATCTGAAGCCATATTAGAAAAAACAGTGCAAACACTGCAAGAGCAAATAGTCGAAACTAAAGCCACAGTCAAACAAACAGTAGAAACAGGCAAGCAGGAAATCAATCTATCCCGAGCCAATCTCAGACGCAAGTTAGAAACAGGTAGGCAGGAAATTAACCAAGCCAGAGCAACCTTAAATCAAAAGATAGAAACAGGACGAGAACAAATCAATCAAGCCGAAGCAATACTAAAACAAAAAGCAGAAACTGGCCAAGAACAAATCAATCAAGCCAAAGCAAATCTAGACCAAATTGCCGAAGTCCGTCCCGAAGACGTGCAAGCCGCCCAAGCAGCCGTCGAAAGTGCGATCGCCACCAAACAAAAAGCTCAAGTAGACTTAAACTTAAGTTACGTCAAAGCACCCGTATCCGGCTACATCCTCAAAGTTCACAGCCGACAAGGAGAACGTGTCAACACTCAAGATGGCATCGTAGAACTAGGCGGTACCGATCAAATGTACGCCGTAGCAGAAGTTTACGAAACCGACATCGCAAAAGTGCGAAACGGCCAGCGCGCAACAGTCAGCAGCCCAGTATTTGCAGGCACTTTGGAAGGAACAGTCGCTCGCATCGGTAAACAAATAGGCAAAAAAGATGTCCTCAATACAGACCCCGCCGCCGATACCGATGCTAGAGTTATCGAAGTAAGAATTCGCCTCAATCCAGAATCTAGCAAGCAAGTTGCAGCCCTAACAAACTTGCAGGTTGAAGTCAAAATAGATATCTAACTTTTACGTTGACAGGACTTACGCATGGGGACTCAAGAAACCGGGTTTTTTACCGAGATTAAGGGTTTTAATCAAATATAAGGGTAAAAAACCAGGTTTCTCAACACCCGTGCTTAACTCCTAAAATTATTCAATCCCAAACCCAAAATCTCAAATCTAAAATAGACTGAATATGGCAAAAATACGACTAGCTTGGGCACAATTAACCCGCGAAAAAATGCGCTTAGTAATCGCGCTAGCCGGCATTGGATTTGCCGACTTGCTGATGTTTATGCAGTTCGGATTTAGAGACGCGCTCTTTGAAAGCTCCATCACCTTTCACGCGAAGTTAAAAGGGGATATTTTTATCACCAGCACTCAATCTACGGCTTTAATAGCCATGAAAAGTTTTCCTCAGCGTCGCTTGTATCAAGCCTTGAGCTTTAACGGCGTTACATCCATTAGTCCCGTATATTTAGGCTTTGGATTGTGGAAAAACCCCGACCCCAACCAGCGCAATACTCGGCAATTGATGGTAATCGGTTTTGACCCCGCTCATCCCATCTTTGATATGCCTGAAATCCAAAATAATTTGGACAAAATCAAAATTTCGGATGTGGTTTTATTTGACCAAGCTTCCCGCCCGGAGTTTGGGCCGGTAGTGGAATATTTCAAACAGGGAAAAGTTGTTGAAACTGAAGTTGACAATCGCCGCGTTAGGGTAGATGGTTTATTTACTATAGGGGCCTCTTTCGGTGCCGACGGAAATCTTGTCACCAGCGATTTGAACTTTATGCGGATTTTTTCGACGCGCAGGACAAGAGGTTTAATTGATATAGGTATTGTTCACTTGCAGCCGGGAACAGATGTTAAGGCTGTTGTTGATAAAATGAGGGCAACTTTGCCGAAAGATGTGAGAATTTCTTCTAAAGAAGAGTTTGTAGATTTTGAAAAAAAATATTGGCAGGAAAGTACCTCAATCGGATTTGTTTTCACTCTCGGCGCGGCAATGGGATTTATCGTTGGGATAGTGATTGTTTATCAAATTCTTTATACGGATGTTACCGATCATTTACCCGAATACGCTACGCTAAAGGCGATGGGATATAGGGACATTTACTTTTTGGGTGTGGTGTTTCAAGAAGCTTTGATTTTGGCAATTCTTGGTTATTTGCCGGGGTTTGGGGTTTCTCTGCTGCTGTACCATTTAGGGAGAAGTGCTACGAGTTTGCCGATGTACATGACTTTGATGAAAGCTGGAACTGTTTTTGCAATGACAGTTGTTATGTGTTCTGTGTCGGGGGCGATCGCAGTTAGGAAGTTGCAGGCGGCTGACCCGGCGGATATTTTTTAAGGAAGGAAGAAGGAAGAAGAAAGAAGAAAGGAAGAAGGAAATACCAATAATAAATTACGAATTAACAGCTACAAATTACCAATGAATACTTTACCAGTTGTCTCAATTAAAAATCTCAATCATTCCTTTGGCGAAGGACAACTTCGCAAACAGACATTATTTAACATCAACCTCGAAATTTATCCGGGCGAAATCGTGCTGATGACTGGGCCTTCAGGGTCTGGTAAAACAACATTATTAACCTTGATTGGAGCTTTGCGCTCGATCCAAGAAGGTAGTCTGAAAATTCTCGACCAAGAATTGCGGGGAACGCCGAAAAATAAATTAGTTAAAGTCCGCCGCGACATCGGCTATATTTTCCAAGGTCACAATTTGCTCAAATGCTTGACAGCTAGGCAAAATGTGCAAATGTCTTTAGAACTGCACAGTCATCTTTCTCCCCAAGAAACTAATGATAAAATAGAGGGAATGCTGCAAGCTGTAGGCTTGGGAGAAAGAATAGATTATTACCCGGACAGTCTTTCTGGGGGACAGAAACAAAGAGTTGCGATCGCCCGCGCGTTAGTCAGCCAGCCGAAATTAGTATTAGCAGACGAACCCACAGCAGCCCTAGACAGTAAATCGGGTCGAGATGTGGTAGAAATTATGCGAGGTTTGGCCAAAGAACAACACTGCACTATTTTGCTTGTCACCCACGACAACCGCATTTTAGATATAGCCGATCGCATTATTCACATGGAAGACGGCTACCTCGCACAAGATACATCAACAGCCGCTACAACAGGCGTTCTTTCGGGAAAATAAAATAATTAATCCACCTAAACTTATTTCCGAGAACCGGGACGCTTTCCTCCTACCTTAGCAGGAGTTTTTGTCCCACCTTTGGCTGGACTTTTAGAACTACTTTTGCCACTTTTTGAGCTTTTCGCTACTGCCAACTGGCCCTCAGTCTCATTTGCAGGTCTGCCGGCAGGCGTTCTCGTAGTCCTAAAGGTAACATTCACCCCTTCATTCGACTGTTCCAGCACCAACATCGGCGTCGGCTTGGCTTTTTGATCCCACTCAATATGAACTATGCGACCTTGAATTGTCGGCTGCCAACTGTCGTGATCGTCTGAAGGACTCAGATAAGTTTCCAAACAGTCAATAATTTGATTAATTGTCGCCGATGTTGCCTGAGTCGGCAGTTTCATCAGCTTAATTTGAATCCGAAACAGCACTCGTTTTTCTATTTTTACTGCGGGATCGCCAGTTTCGTATTCGATATCAAACATCGAATCCACTTGCCTGCCGCTGCCGGCATTCCCGTTTTTCTCTCCCACCGCACTCTGCGTCGGACGCAGGGCAATACTAATTTTTTCTTTGACTTTTTGCTTAATCTGGTTCACAATGCCAAAGTGAAAAACTTCTTCCGCCATCCGCATTCTCAGGTAGTCTAAATTAAAGTCTCGGGAGTGGATCAGGTCGGGATTCTTTTCCATTTTTGAGATGGTTTCCAGAGCCATTTTGTATTTTTTCTGGAGTTCTCGATTTCTAAACTCTTCAAATGTGAGCTTTTTGCTCAAACCGTCGAGTTTTAGCTTGGTAAACACCGCTAAACCGATAAGCAATAACAACAGTAATCCCGAGGCTCCCATGAAGAGTTGGTCTGAGGACGGATGTCCGGGTTTAGCCTGTTTAGGTTTGGGAGAGGCTACTGCCAACCTTGGTTCTACAAGGATTATTTGGGTTGACATGGGCTTTTAAAGGGTAAAATTTGACGCTATATTTATACAGAACCCCAGAGTAGAGCTGGTAGTGCAATGGGATGAACCAACATTGACATCATTCCACCATCATCTTGGTACAACTGGATTTCTGCAACCGGAGCACGCACCCTCTAATTAATACTTTATCTTTAACTGCAAGCAGGTTTCCGAAATATCGGAAAATCGCGTGCTGGTACTGACCAATAGAAATGGTGAATTGTCTGTAATATATTATACCAATACAGCTAAAAAAATGTTTGTTCGGCGGTCTCCGTTTCTAGCAAAATAAAAAGAAATACACATAAATTAATAGTAACTCTGGGAGCGAGCAGCGGAAAACATCAAGCAGAACAGCCGATCGCCCGGACGATCGAGGGGCGGACGTTAGGAGGGTGTAATTCCTACTGTAGGCGCACTCCCGCCGTGCAAGCCCACCGGGTGGCTTGCTGTGAAAGTCGAGCTGTGGTGCGATCGAATAACGTCTCCTTAGCTAAGATTACAGCTAATACCACCAATATTCGATCGTGACCTACGAACCCCTGCACCACAAATATCGCCCTCAGACATTTGCCGAATTAGTCGGTCAAGAGGCGATCGCCCAAACCCTCACCAGCGCCATCCTACAAGAGCGCATAGCACCAGCATATCTATTCACCGGCCCCAGAGGCACCGGTAAAACCTCTAGTGCCAGAATTTTCGCCAAATCCCTCAACTGTATTTCTACGGTTGCCCCCACCCCCACACCCTGCGGCAAATGCAACGTTTGCCAAGAAATTGCCCGAGGTTCGACACTAGATGTCATCGAAATTGACGCCGCCAGCAACACTGGAGTAGATAACATTCGGGATTTGATCGAACGAGCTCAATTTTCCCCCGTACAGTGCCGCTATAAAGTATATGTAATCGACGAAGTTCATATGCTCAGTACCCAGGCATTTAATGCCTTATTAAAAACATTAGAAGAGCCGCCCGATCGCGTTGTATTCGTCCTCGCAACAACCGACCCCCAAAGAGTATTACCAACTATTATTTCTCGTTGCCAAAAGTTCGACTTTCGCCGCATCCCCCTCGATGCAATGATTGCTCATTTGCACAAAATTGCCCAATTAGAAAACATCAATATTGCTAGCGATGCAGTACAAATGGTTGCTCAAATCGCCCAAGGTGGTCTGCGAGATGCCGAAAGTTTGCTAGACCAACTGAGCTTATTTCCCGGTCAAGTAACAGTCGAAAAAGTTTGGGATCTAGTCGGTGCAGTCCCCGAAAATGATTTAATGGATTTGCTGCAAGCTATTGATACAGATAACGCTACAGCATTAATAGACATGACGCGCCACCTCATGGATCGCGGTCGAGAACCGCTAATCGTGCTGCAAAGCCTCGCGAGCTTTTACCGAGATTTGCTAATAGCCAAAGCTGCACCAAAGCGGTCAGATTTAGTAGCTTTAACATCTGCAACTTGGGAAAAATTGGGGGATTTTGCCCGCACATGGGATGCCGAGTTGATTTTGGCAGGCCAGAAACACTTGCAAACCCACGAAGTGCAAATTAAAAACACTACTCAGCCGCGTTTGTGGCTGGAAGTAACGCTGTTAGGATTGTTGCCCTCAGCAATTAGAACTCAGCAGCAACCAACAGCCGAACCAGCTAAAAATATTACTCCATCACAAATTCACCCCTCCCAACCCAGGGCGGGCACGGGGGCACCGCCCCTACAATCGGGGGGGAGTCAGATATCTAATATTGAACAATCTTCAGTTCCCAATTCGCAAAACCCTCCGCCTCAGTCGCCGCCTGTGGCTAATCGAATAGAAAGCAGACCTCCTGCTGCGATTCCCGCACCTGTACCAACTGCTGAAACGAATCAAACAAATTATTCACCGACTAATTCAGCAGATGAAATCGATTTAAATCGAGTGTGGGAACAGGTACTTGACCGCGTGCGGCCGCATGGCACTCAATCGCTGCTTCGCCAACATGGACAGCTAGTAATTTTTAGCAATAATACTGCTCATGTTAAGATTAGTTCGCAGCCGTTGCTCAATATGGTTAAAGACAAAGTAGCTAATATTGAAGAAGCTTTTTTGCAAATTTTTAACCGTCGAGTAACAGTAAAAGTGGGCTTGACAAATCCCGCTGAAACTAATAGTTCCCGCGCCAAGGATTTGCCAACTTCTAACGGACGTATTAGCGAAAATCCCAGGAATTCTCATCCTGTGAGTGATGCGGGCCAACAGGGGCAGAAGTCGGCGGATTCTGAGATTACAGATGATTTTTTGGGGAATGGTCGAGAAGAACAAAAACACCCGCCTGCGCCTGAAAATACCGCCGTTAATGTGCCGGCAATTTCAGAATCGCGATGGCCCACAAACGGTTCTACAGACTCTCAAAATGACTTTAACGCTCAGGCTATAGCGGTGCGTGATGACGCTCAATATGTCGCAAATACGGCTAGGCAATTGGCTGATATGTTTGACGGGGAAGTAGTCAATTTGTCGGATGACTTGGAGATTTGGGAGTCGGAAACTTTTAGATTGGAATCTGAACCGGATTTTCCCGAGTTATCTTCTGAGTTAGGTGAGGATGATTTTATAGATTGGTAAGTAGATAACTAAAAAAAACCGAGAAACCCGGTTTTTGTAGTAGGGGCGCTGCTAAGAGTGGCCGCCCTTGCAGGTTTCTTAATACCCTAAAAGTTTTAAGTTGAATTAGAGTCACCTAGTGATTGTGAATATCTACTTTTAAGCTGACTCTGGCTTAGGTAAAGAAGACGGAAGTACCAACAACTCAGCAGTCGATCGCTTCTCAACCATTTCCTTAGTAATCGTACACCGGGCAACATCCTTGCGCGACGGCAACTCGTACATCACATCTAACATCAATTCTTCGACAATTCCCCGCAGCGCCCGCGCTCCAGTTTTGCGGCGGTATGCCTCCTGGGCGATCGCCCGAATCGCATCCGGCTTAAAGTCCAACTGCACGTTATCCATCTTCAGCAGCTTTTGATACTGCTTAACCAAAGCATTGCGCGGTTCTGTCAAAATCGCCATCAGCGTTTCCTCATCCAGCGGTTCCAGCACCGCCGCCACCGGCACCCGCCCAATAAACTCAGGAATCATCCCAAACTTCACCAAATCATCCGGTTCCAGTTGCTTAAGTACATCAGCAGCCCGCTTTTCCTTCGGCTGAGCTTCTCCGGGCTGAATAAAACCCATTGACTTTTTACCCGTTCTCTGCTCTATCACTTTCTCTAGACCGACAAAAGCCCCGCCGCAAATAAACATGATGTTGCTGGTATCAATTTGGATGCAGTCTTGATAGGGATGCTTGCGGCCGCCTTGGGGAGGTACATTGGCGATCGTCCCCTCGAGCATTTTCAACAGCGCCTGCTGCACGCCTTCCCCAGAAACATCCCGGGTAATCGAAGGATTTTCGCTCTTGCGGGCTATTTTGTCAATTTCATCAATATAAATAATTCCGCGCTGCGCCTCTTCCACGTCCATATCTGCCACTTGCAGCAGCCGCAGCAAAATATTTTCCACATCTTCCCCGACATAGCCCGCTTCCGTCAGCGTCGTCGCGTCAGCCACCGCAAACGGCACGTCTAGCATATCCGCCAAAGTCTGAGCGAGCAGAGTTTTTCCGCAGCCCGTCGGCCCGATTAACAAAATATTCGATTTTTGCAGTTCTACTTCTTCCGGCGGGTGCTTGCCGCTATTTTTGGCATGGATAAAGCTGAGGCGCTTGTAGTGGTTGTAAACTGCCACCGAGAGCACCTTTTTCGCCTCATCTTGCCCAATCGCGTTTTCGTCGAGGTAGTTTTTAATTTCCCTCGGCTTCGGAATTTGGCTCAGCGACATACTTTTGCCCGAGGTAGCGCGACGCTTTTGCGTCGTTTCCTGCTTCGGAGCCACCGCCGCTGCCGGCACTGCACTCGAATCAAACAACTCCTCATCTAAAATTTCATTGCACAAGTCTACGCATTCGTCGCAGATATACACCCCGGGCCCTGCGATCAACTTGCGTACTTGCTCTTGAGACTTGCCACAAAACGAACATTTTAGATGGGAGTCGTACTTAGACATAACAGCCTCTTAATTCAGTGCAGTGACATTCTCTCCCGCCATCGGAAGGTTTTCCTTTTCGATAACTCGATCGACCAAACCGTAATTTTTGGCTTCCTCGGCTGACATAAAAAAGTCGCGCTCAGTATCAGCCTCTAATTTGTCGAGTGGTTGACCTGTGTGGTGCGCTAGCAGTTCATTCAGCTTACGCTTATGATAAAGGATTTCCTTGGCTTGAATCTCAATATCAACTGCTTGACCTTGAGCGCCTCCGAGTGGCTGGTGAATCATAATCCGGGAACTCGGAAGAGACATCCGCTTACCGTGGGCTCCTGCTGTCAGCAGAAATGCACCCATACTCGCTGCCAAACCGTAACAAATCGTCACCACATCCGGGCGGATTTGCTGCATTGTGTCATAAATTGCCATGCCGGCCGTCACCGAGCCGCCGGGGGAATTAATGTACATTTGGACATCTTTTTCTGGGTCTTCAGCATCTAGATACAATAGCTGAGCCACTATCGAGTCAGCAACTTCGTCGGTTACGGGAGTTCCTAAAAACACAATTCGCTCCCGCAGCAAGCGCGAGTAAATGTCAAAAGCCCGTTCGCCCATCCCCGACTGTTCTAGTACCATCGGCACTACATTGCTGGGGCTGGAACTGACATCAAAATCGTTATAGCTTGTAATTAGGTAATTGGAAGATTGAGATACAACCATAAGACACCAGTCAAGGATTCTAGACAATTTGCTGCTGCTGATGAAAGCTTTAAATTAAGCCGCCAGCTTTTAACTATTATGCCTCTTCTGAACGGATATCGGGGGAATGGGGAGTTTTGAGTTTTATTGCTTTCTGCGCTGGGCGCAACGCTGGAGTCACTCGCAAGGCTCGCGGGGTGAATGAGTTAAAAGACCTACTTGTAAATCATCGCTGCTTCTAGTGGACACCCCGAGCTTTTAGTAAGGATCAGGCGCACCCGGAGCTTTTAGTTAAGGATCAGGTGCGCCGTTAAAATCACGGTTGATTTCATGCCCCCAATTAGGACATTTGAACACATTAAGTTCTATTCTTCGCCTACAACTTCCACTTCAACGCTCGTGGCTGCTTCTGCTGAATCTTCAGCGTCTGATTCTTCTGATTCTGCAGCAGCAGGAGTCAGAGAGCCTTCAGGTACGAGTTCGATTGTCCCTTTTTCTTCCAACCATTTCAGGGTTTTTTGTTTTAGCAAGTCTTCCCTTACAAATTCCTGCAACCTTTGGGGGTCAAAATCTCCTTTGGGAAACTGCTTTCTGACTTTTGCTACTTCTGCTGCTACTTCTGCGTCTTCCACAGATAAGGATTCCAGCTTGGCTACTTCTGCCAGAGCTAGAGTCTGCTTGAGGCGATCGATTGCTTCCGGGCGCGAGCGTTCCCGCATCGGGCCCATATTTTCTTCGGTAAACAGTTGGTTGATATCTATGCCGTAATTTTTCAATTGGACGGCTTGTTGATTCAACAAATAATCGATTTCGCGATCGACCATTGTTTCGGGAATTTCCACTTCTATTAGCTGCGCGATGGCTGCTGATATAGCTTTTTCCTTATTAGCTGATGTCTGGTTTTCTTTGTCTGCTTTAAACCGAGTTTCGAGCGATTCGCGCAGTTCTGCTAAGGTTTCAAACTCGCTTACTTCTTGGGCGAAGTCGTCGTCCAACTCCGGCAATTCTTTTTCCTTAAGTTCTTTGAGAGTAATCGTAAAGACTGCCGGTTTTCCTGCTAATTCTTCACTGCTATACTCATCGGGGAACTGCACGGAAACTTCTCTAGTTTCTCCTGGATTCATCCCGATCATGCCTTGAATAAAGCCCGGTACAAACTGATTTTCCGACAATTCTACTTGAAAGTCTTCTGCGTCGCCGCCGGGAATTTCTGCGGGAGTTTCGCCTTCGGGTGCTTCCGCAAATCTACCCGCAAAATCAACCAAAGCCGTGTCTCCCAACTGAGCCGGCCGGCCTTCTACGGGGATTAAAGTAGCTTTGTCCGATCGATATTTTGCCAGTACCTCATCTACCTGAGCCTCATCATACTTAGCTTCTTCTGCTTGAAGCTGCAAACCTGTGTACTGGGCGATTTTCACTTCGGGTTGTACATCAACCTTCGCCGAAAAAATCAGAGGCTGTTCTGGATCGAACTTAGCTAGTAATTCTTCAAACTCGGTGCGAAGTTCAAAACTGCCAATTGCGGCAATTTTTTCTTGTTCGAGGGCTTTTTGCAGGGAATCATTAATCAAATTTTCCAAAGCCGTCGCCTTCAAACGAGTCTGGCCTAGGCGCTGTAGCAAAACTTGACGGGGAACTTTGCCTTTGCGGAACCCAGGAATACTAACCTCGCGAGCAAATTGTTTAATTACTTGCTCGTAAGCTTGTTTTGACTTTTCTGACGGTACTTCGATTTCCAGACCAATTTGGCTAGCTGGAAGTTTTTCCTGGGTTACTTTCATCGGCTTTTTTGATATTTAACAATAGTGTAATAAAATACATACAAATCTGACTTTGCCTGCATTTTAATTTTGTACGCTTTGACTCGTAACGGCACAACTACAACACCTTTACCGGATGAGACTGTAAGTCATTGCCGGCTACTTTTTTGGCTCTTGCCAAATAGTTTTGGTTTGAGGATACTAGCTTTTACTGCTAGGAATGTGGAGGTTAAGTCCACTAATTGCCGATGCACCATAGCACATATCGCCCTGTGATGTCAATCTTGCCGGCCTCTGCGGCTAGTTAAAGTCAATGGATGCGCCTGCGAAAATGCAGAGATATCACAAAACTTAACCGGATGCGGATTGGGCGTGGGCGAGCGGCAAAAGATGCTAAACTGGCATTTGGTACGATCGCACGTCGCAATAATCGGGAAGTTTGATCGCCCTTTTAGGTTAACTGCACCATTGCTATCCTCTCATGCTCCTGATGTCGCATAACATTAATTAAGTTTGATATTGAGAATTGCAGTTATTTAAATTTTTGATTTCGATCGTTTAGACTTTAATTTGTGGAGGAAACTAATTTGTCTCAATCCTATCGAGTTGCCATTTTAGGAGCCACCGGCGCAGTCGGGGCCGAGTTGCTAGAACTATTGCACAGCCGGAGTTTTCCGATTTCTAACTTGAAGCTGCTGGCTTCGGAACGTTCAGCAGGCACAACTTTGCCTTTTGGCGGTGAGATGCTGCCGGTCGAAGCAGTTTCGGCGCGCTCGTTTGATAATGTAGATTTGGTGCTGGCTTCGGCGGGCGGCTCTACTTCTAAGTTATGGGCTCCGCAAGCGGTGGCAGCCGGGGCAGTGGTAATTGACAATTCTAGCGCTTTCCGCATGGATGCGACCGTACCGCTGGTGGTTCCCGAAGTCAATCCCCAAGCTGCAGCAGCTCACCGAGGTATAATTGCTAATCCAAACTGCACGACTATTTTGATGGCAGTTGCTGTTTGGCCACTTCACAAAGTTAGGCCTGTACAGCGCATCGTTGTAGCGACTTACCAGTCTGCCAGCGGGGCGGGGGCAAGGGCAATGGAGGAAATGAAAGCTCAAGCCAGAGCAATTCTGGCGGGGGAAACGCCCAAAACAGATATATTTCCATACCCATTAGCATTTAATCTGTTTCCGCACAACACCCCGATTAATGATTTAGGGTATTGTGAAGAAGAGATGAAAATGGTAAACGAAACTCGGAAGATATTTGGTACGGACCAGATTAAAATTACGGCAACTTGCATTCGGGTTCCCGTACTCCGCGCTCATTCGGAAGCGATTAACCTAGAGTTTGCAGAGCCTTTTAGCGCGATCGAGGCCAGGGAAATCTTAAAGCAGGCAAGCGGGGTTAAGCTGGTAGAAGACTGGCAAGCTAATTATTTCCCGATGCCCGCAGAAGCCAGCGGTAAGGATGAGGTGTTAGTTGGCAGGATTCGTCAAGATATTTCTCACCCCTGCGGGTTGGAGATGTGGCTGTCGGGCGATCAAATTCGCAAAGGGGCGGCTCTAAATGCGGTGCAGATAGCTGAGTTGCTGGTAGAAAAAAATTTGTTGCGAACCCAAGTGGCGGCGGCTTCTAATTAGGGGGAATCCTGGCAACTTGGAAATTGAAATTGGGGATTTTAGATAAACCTTTCATCTGAAATCAAAAATTTAAAATCAAAAATCAACAGTCTAAAATCGGAGAAAGTGTGGTAAAGTTTGGACGGGTTCTGACTGCAATGATTACGCCGTTTAAGGAAGACGGCAGCGTTAACTATGCGGTAGCAGAACAATTGGCAGTTCATTTAGCCGATCGCGGTACAGATAGCTTGGTAGTGTGCGGAACTACGGGCGAGTCTCCCACTATGAGCTGGGATGAAGAGTACGAATTATTTCAGGTGGTACAAAAGGCGGTGGTCGGTAAGGCGTTGGTAATCGCAGGAGCCGGATCGAATTCTACTTCAGAAGCAGTCGCAGCTACGAAAAAAGCCGCTAAACTCGGGTTAGATGGCTGTTTGCAGGTGGTTCCTTATTACAACAAACCCCCGCAAGAAGGTTTATATAATCATTTTCGGGTGATCGCACAATCTGCTCCAGAATTGCCTATAATGTTATATAACATCCCCGGTCGCACGGGTCAGAATATGTTGCCGGAGACGGTGGCTCGATTGGCCCAAATCCCCAACATTGTGGCCGTAAAAGAAGCAAGTGGCAACTTGGATCAAGCAAGTCAAATTCGGTGCTTGACATCCCCTGAATTTGCCATCTATTCTGGAGATGATTCCCTAACTTTGCCAATGTTGGCGGTAGGAGGATCTGGTGTAGTTAGCGTAGCCAGCCATCTGGTAGGAGAGCAACTGCAACAGATGATCAAAGCTTTCGAGGCCGGTCAAGTTCAAGTCGCTACCCAGATTCACTTGCAACTTTTTGACCTGTTTAAAGCTCTTTTTCTCACCACAAATCCCATTCTCGTCAAAACCGCTCTCAAACTTCAAGGCTGGGATGTAGGCTCCACCCGTCCGCCCCTGTGCGATCCGCCCGTTGAGGTAACTCAAAAGTTAAAGGACGTACTGAGTCAGCTAGCAGCAGTATCAGCTAGCAAGACGAGCGAGAACGAGTTTTCAGACAACTGAATATTGGTTGCGATCGGTCATCAGTCATCAGTCATTAGTTATGAGCTATGAGTTATTAGCGGATAATTAAGAATGGTTGATTGAGGATTGGAGACAACTGACTGTACGGGAGAATAAAACCCCGTAGGGGAGTTTTCCACAAATATCTTGGAAAAAATCGCCCTCATCAACGAACAACAGACAGTAGACACCTCCCAAAAAGCTTGTCTTGAACAGGCATCCTGCCTGTTCCACAGGGATTATTGGAGAGGTCTAGACAGTAGGCGACAGACGACAGACAACAGTCAACAGTCAACAGTCAACAGACAAATAACAAAAATAACTAACAAAGGATACGCATGATCAAAAATACAACTGCATCTGCTCTAAAAGTAATTCCCCTCGGCGGGCTGCACGAAATCGGTAAAAACACTTGTGTGTTCGAGTACGGCGACGAAATCATTCTTTTAGATGCCGGTTTAGCGTTCCCGACAGATGGAATGCACGGGGTAAATATTGTCCTTCCAGACATGACTTACCTGCGGGAAAACACCCACAAAATTAAAGGTATGATCGTGACTCACGGTCACGAAGACCACATCGGCGGCATCCCTTATCACCTCAAACAATTTGAAATTCCGGTCATCTACGGCCCCCGTTTGGCGATGGCTTTGCTAGCCGGAAAATTGGAAGAAGCGGGAGTGTCTCACCGCACAGAATTGAGGACAGTTCGACCGCGGGATACGGTAAGAATTGGCAAGCATTTCTTAGTCGAATACATCCGCAACACTCACTCGATGGCCGACAGTTTTACTGTAGCAATTCACACTCCTGTCGGAATTGTGATCCACACCGGCGACTTTAAAATTGACCACACTCCTGTAGACGGCGAGCATTTTGATTTGCAAAAGCTGGCAGAGTACGGCGAGAAAGGCGTGCTGTGCTTGATCAGCGATTCTACTAACTCGGAAGTTCCCGGTTTTACCGCTTCGGAACGTTCTGTGGCGCCGAATTTAGACAGAATTATCGCTCAAGCACCGGGACGAGTGATGCTGACGACTTTTGCTTCGTCGGTACACCGATTGCAGATTGTTTTGGACTTGGCCAAGAAAAACAATCGCTATGTGGGAGTGGTTGGCCGGTCGATGCTTAACGTCATCGCTCATTGTCGCAATCTCGGCTACATCAAATGCGAAGATAGTATTTTCAAACCGCTGAAAGAAATCCGCAATTTGGCTGAAGACAAGGTACTGATTTTAACTACAGGTTCCCAAGGCGAACCGATGGCGGCCATGACTCGCATTGCTAACGGCGAACATCACGAACTGAAAATCAGAAAGGGCGATACAGTCATTTTCTCAGCTAATCCGATTCCGGGAAATACGATCGCAGTGGTAAACACGATCGATAAACTGATGATGCTGGGAGCACACGTGGTTTACGGCCGCGACAAAGGCATTCACGTTTCCGGCCACGGCTGTCAAGAAGACCAAAAGTTAATGATTAACATGACTCGTCCCAAGTTCTTCTTGCCAGTACACGGGGAACACCGGATGCTGATCCAGCACTCCAAGACGGCTCAAAGCATGGGCATTCCCGCTAGCAATATGGTGATTATTGATAACGGCGATGTCGTAGAGTTGACCGAAAATTCAATGCGAGTCGCTGGTCAAGTGCCTTCAGGAATTGAATTAGTAGATGCTTCTCGATCGGGCGTTGTCAAAGCTAGCGTCCTCAAGGAACGTCAGCAGTTGGCCGGAGATGGCGTTGTAACTGTAGCGGCGGCTTTGAATTGGGAAGGCAAATTAGTTGCCAAACCAGAAGTCCACTTAAAAGGTGTAGTGACATCAGCCGATCGCGCGGAGGTGATCGGATTAATCACTCAAACCATTGAAACAGTTTTGAGCGATCGCTGGTCAGAATTTGTCAAACCCGCCACTGCTGACTCGCAAGTTGACATTGACTGGGTAGGAGTTCAAACCCAAATAGAAAAGGCTATTCAGCGAGTGATGCGCCGGGAACTGCAAAGCAATCCGCTGCTGGTATTCCTGATGCAAATTCCTGAAGAAGCAGTGCGATCGGAATATGCAGCAGCAGTATCTCCAGGTGCCCTGGAAGCACCTAAGCTATTATCCTCGCCCTCATCGGCATCGCCATCCTTGCCATCGCCCTCCTTGCCATCTCCTGCCAATCAGGTGACGGGTCGGCGTCGTCCCCGGACTGCTGCAAGGGCAGCTTCCTAGTGCGATATTTCTCGAACGCACTGCGAACAAAGAAATGAGTTTTAGGTTTGTAGTTGCGATTGGACGCCCAAGCGCAACTACAAGCCTAGATTTGATTTCATAATAAATAATATAGATTTCCTCACTAAGTGAGGGAATAGTGTTTAACCGCAGATAAACGCAAATGAACGCAGATAGTAATTAATTCTATCTGCGTTCATCTGTGTTTATCTGCCACCATCTGCGGTTGCAAAATCAGCCACCAGCAACTGCTGGAACAATGCTGACTTCATCGCCATCTTGGAGGGCTGTTTTTGAGCCATCCAAAAAGCGGATGTCTTCGCTGTTGACGTAGAAGTTAAGAAATCTGCGGGGTTCTCCCTTTTCATCACACAGGCTTTTTTTGATGCCGGGACAATTGGTTTCCAGCGATTCAATCAGTTCGGAAATGTTGTCACCGCCGCATTCGATGGTGGCTTGATTGTTAGTGAATTTTTGCAGGGGAGTGGGAATTAAAACTTTGACCGTCATTTTTTTAGTCCTTAGTCAGTAGTCAGTCCTTAGTTATCAGTCATTAGTCATCAGTCAACAGCTTAACAACTAATGACCAATGACCAATGACTAATGACTAATAAATATTAAACCGAAACTTGTTGCCATTCTAAGCGTTCGAGTGTGCGGGCACGTTCTAGGGCGCGCTCGAATGCTTCTAGTTTCGGTTCTAGGGTGATGGGTTCGCCGATGTAGCCTTGAACTGCTTCCTGCGTTTTCAAACCGTTGCCGGTGATGTAAACGACGGTGGTTTCATCGGGATTGATTTTACCTGCTTCTACGAGTTTCTTCAAGACTGCGACTGTCGTGCCACCTGCAGTTTCTGTGAATATGCCTTCAGTTTCTGCTAGCAGTTTCATGCCTTCGATGATTTCGGTGTCGCTTACCGATTCAATGTTGCCGTTAGTTTTGCGGGCGATTTCCAAGGCGTACATACCGTCGGCTGGATTGCCGATCGCGATCGACTTAGCAATTGTATTCGGTTTCACCGGTTTGACGAAATCACGGCCTTCGCGGAATGCTTGGGCGATGGGGGAACAGCCGTCAGCTTGGGCGCCACTGAACCGGACTTTCTTTTCATCAACTAAACCGACTTCGATGAATTCTTGAAAGCCTTTGTAAATTTTTGTGAACAAAGAGCCGGAGGCGAGGGGAGCGACGATGTGATCGGGCAATTGCCAGCCTAGCTGTTCGGCAACTTCGTAGCCGAGGGTTTTTGAGCCTTCGGAATAGTAGGGACGCAAGTTGATATTGACAAATCCCCAGCCATGTGTATTTGCGACTTCGCAACAGAGGCGGTTAACTTGGTCGTAGTTACCGTGAACTGCCATGACAGTTGGATTGTAAATCAGAGTGCCGAGGACTTTTCCTGCTTCTAAGTCGGAGGGAATGAAGACTACGCAGTCGAGTCCGGCGTGGGCGGCGATCGCAGCGGTGGAGTTAGCTAAATTGCCGGTGCTGGCACAGGATACCGTTGTGAAACCCAATTCTCTGGCTCTGCTGAGGGCGACTGACACCACTCTGTCTTTAAAGCTGAGAGTGGGCATATTGACGGCATCGTTTTTAATATAAAGATTTTTTAGACCGAGGCGGCGCGCCAAGCGGTGGGATTTTAATAGAGGAGTCATCCCAGTGCCGACATCGATGACGTTATCTGTAGCGACTGGTAAAAATGCGCGGTAGCGCCAGATCGAGTTGGGGCCGGCTGCGATGGTTTGGCGAGTGACGCTGCGGCGGATGGCGTCGTAGTCGTACTTGACTTCAAGCGGGCCAAAACAGCAATCGCAGACGTGCTTGGCTTGGAGTT
The DNA here is from genome assembly GCF_036701485.1 of Microcoleus sp. Pol11C3. Classification (NCBI taxonomy): domain Bacteria; kingdom Bacillati; phylum Cyanobacteriota; class Cyanophyceae; order Oscillatoriales; family Microcoleaceae; genus Microcoleus; species Microcoleus sp. Pol11C3. Next base: position 17,960 of record NZ_JAUBQW010000016.1, read on the forward strand.
CGTACTCTTCACCGCATTCTTTACATTTAAGGGCTGTGAAGGTTGCTGCTGTGGATTGGGTTCTGGTCGCCTGGGTCATGGCTCAACTCTCTAGTTTTGCGATGTTTTCTAATTCTTGTGCAAGATTAGCACGGTCAATTTACCCCCGTCAACCATACCCGATTTTTTTAGTCGGGATTAATTTTTTAGTGACTTTTGAGTTAAACAGTGGTGTGTTTAACTTTGAGATTTGGGCGGGCGGGACGCCCACCCCACAACGATTTGACTTGTTTTCAGGATCTGGATCTTAATCCAGATTTTCAGGCCCGCACGCGAGCCTGAGCTAGCTCAAGGATGATTTGCCGACAGAATTGTTACAAAACTTAATAAATCTTTTTTGGGCTAACAATTGGGCAGTCGTGCGATCGAACACAACTACAAAACCTCGAATTTTTGATTAACCAACTTAGCCTACCCGCCGCTGACGGGGGGGATGAGTACAACTTCGTCGCCGTCTTGGAGGATGGTGTCGGGGGAGACGAATTCCATGTTGAGGCCGAAGCGGGTGCGATCGCGCCATTGTTCTAATTGAGGATATTGGGCGATCGAGCTTTCGAGCAATTGAGACACTGGGGTTTCGGGAGGAAGTTTTAATGTAAGTTCCGAAACGCCGTAAGCTTCACCGAAGGCGGCGAAGAGTTTAACGGTGATGGTAATTGAAGAGTCAGACACGGTAGTTTAGTGCGATCGACGGTTTGGCAATTATCAACTACACCATACAATTAATTAGGAATTAGGCGCGCCGAGGCTTAGAATTGAAAGCGGCAACCTCTAGTTAAGTTTTACCCCATCGGGTAAAGATGATAGTTGATTGCAGCAAAAACTCTTAACAGGATTGTATGCCGATCGCTCTCACCAACCAGGCGTTAGAAGCAGTTGGTATCCACTTATATGCAGCTAGCTAAGGTCTAGTTGGCTGCTGTTGAGGCTAATGCGAGAATAATTTTTGAGGATGCGGTATAGATACTTTACGGAAATTGTGGGAGAGTACAAAAAGCTCGCACTACATTTAGCAGGCAACAACGCAGACAAGGCCATACCAATCCTCTTATCCTGACAAAAAATTAGGTTATCAAGTGCGGATTGGAATACTCCAACCTTTACCCTGCTTAGCAAACTAGCCGTTCTATCTAAGAAGAATACTGAATTTAACGCGATAAAAATATATGGCCAACAACGATTTCAAAGTGCTTCAAATTATTGAAGCTAAAGGCTGGTATGCCTTTGGAAGTACGAAGCAAAGCCAGCACGTTGAGAGGTGGGTAAGACCTGTCGTGTGTTGGGTTTTAATAGAAGATAAAAAAAAGCGACGGGTTGTGACAGCTACGGCTAGCTATCAGATCCAGATTGACGACAAAGAAGTCGAGTTTTTTGCCCATGAAAGCGAAATTCAAGATCTGGAAAGTCTCCCGAAGTCTGTCTCGGTATCGGAATTTCTGAAAACAGAAGATTGAGAGAAGGACAGAAGGAGATAATTTAACAAGTTATTAATTATTCCTTAGTGATTCCTTAAACTTGCTGTCGGATTCTATTGGAATTAGAGGCAGAAGCTCTACATTGGGGACAGGGGGAGACGAGGACAGGGGAGAATTTATACTTTTGCCTTGCCTTCTACATCTTGTCCCCAATGCCTCAAGTAGCCCAAAAAATAAAGAGGCCGGAAGATTGCTGGCAATGCCAACACGCTTCCGACCTTGCTGAATAACAGGGTATGCATATGTTTTTAAAGTATGGCAGGCAGGCTTTCGAGATATCAAGAGGGCTATTGCAATTACCCACTTTTGCTTTCAGGGTATGTTTGCAAGGTTCCTACCATTTTAGACTAAAAATTTGAAACTTGAGAGCGGGCGATGGTTACAGGTTAAGGATTCTAGCTATTTATCTGTAGCCGGTGCTACAAAAAATGGTGGCCTTGGCGGACGATCGCACATTCTCGCTAAATTGTTTGCACTCAAAGCTGAAAGTTCGATCGCCCGTTGCAACTGCTGCGACTTTAAACCTCACTCAGAACAGGTTCAGGCTTCTGCTGCGGCATCCGCCGCCCCAGCAGGGCCATCCGCACACCGCCGGCAGGCCCTAAAGTAACCCCTCGGCGTTTGGCCTGTACGGGCTTTTTCTCGGCTAATACTAGGTCGAAATCCCGCAAAATGGTTGCCAACACCAGTTTCATCTCCAACTGCGCCAGCGCCAAGCCGATACAGCGGCGGCTGCCGCCTCCAAAGGGTAAATACTCGTAGGGCGAGAATTGTCTCTCCAAAAACCGTTCCGGTTTAAATTGCAGCGGTTCTGGATACAAATCCTCCCGGCGGTGAGTCAAATAAATTGAGCCGACGACAACCGTGCCCGGTTCGAGTTGATATCCCATCAGTTCCGCGGGCGTGAGCACTTCTCGCGCAAATGTCAGCATTCCCACCGGGTAAATTCGCAGCGTCTCCTGACAAACTGCACTTAGGTAAGGTAAGCGGAAAATCTCCATCGGGTCGGGATTTTCCCCCAAACTGTCCAATTCTTGCAGCAACTTCTGGCGCACGGAGGGCAAGTGGTGAATCCAGTAAAACGCCCAAGCTAGAGCCGTTGCTGTGGTTTCGTGGCCTGCAAACAGCAGCGTCATCAACTCATCGCGCAATTCTTCATTTGTCATTGGTTGCCCGTTTTCGTCGCGCGCGGCCATCATTAAGCTGAGAATGTCGGTGCGGTTGGCGTCTGGTTGCAGTCTGCGTTCTTCAATTTCGGCATAAATCAGATCGTTAACTTTCCGCTGCCGCTGTTTCATGCGTCCCCAAGGACTCCAAGAGCCCCAATCTTGCTGCATCCAGCCGAAAAACAGCATACTCGATCGCAACGGAGAACCAGTCATATCCACGACTGAGGCAAGTAGGGGCCTGAGCTCTTCCAACCGCGGCCCGTCATCGAGGCCGAAGACAGCTTGCAAGATTACCCGCATGGTGACTTCCTGCATGGCGCTGCGGGCCACAAAAGGTCGATCGACCGACCACTTGCTGGCAACATCTTGAGCGATATCGCAAATTAGTTGGCCGTAATTCCGCATCCGTTCCCCGTGAAAGGGTGGCATCAATAATTGGCGCGATCGTTTGTGCCTTTCTCCCGACAGCATAATCATGGATTGTTCTCCCATCAACGGTTTTAGGATGCTGTTCAGGCGGCCTGGAGCGTGAAACGCGTTGCTGTTGAGCATCTCTTGGACAGCTTGGGGGTGGTGGATCATCACCAATGGTTTCCCGTTGTTCACTTGAGCTGTGAAAATGTCGCCGTATTGTTTGGCACATTTATCCATGAATGTCAGGGGATCGCCGATCCATTGAATTAGCTGGACAAGGGGTGGAGCTTTGGGGCCGTTAGGTAGTGTCATAGGAATTACCGTGGTTTTGGTCACAGGACTTAGCAGCATCAACAAATCTCAAAAGGTTTGAAGGTTTATTCAATCCCTCCCAACCCTTTTTTTTTAAGGGGAGTAGTGCGTCAGTCCCATCTCCAATAATTTTAATAGCTTATTCTTTAACCGTGTTCAAAATGTCCTCCCCAAGCTCTGTAAAACGCACAGTTTTGATTTGCCAAGGAGCATAACTGGTTAAAGTTTGCCGCACGCCCCCGAACAAACCTAACATTTGACAACTGGACAGATTTTGCAATTTCTGTCGCGAATTTCCCGATGCTCGCAGATCAACGGTAGCTATTCCGAGGTTGCGATCGATCTTGAGGCGATAACCAGCCAAACCAAGACTATCGAAAATCTGCTGCTTTAACACTTCATTAACCGCCGATGACATTAACTGGTTCTCTGAGCCTGTAACTGTTTCCGGCTTCAGAGTTTGACACAAATTATCTACCTTATAAACCGTAACGGTGGCAGTATTTTCTGAGAGGGCAGCACTGGCTAAAACAGAGGCAACAGAGTTATAAGGCTGCGTGAATTGACTCGATCGAGCCTCAATTTGATTTCCCGTTAGCTGTAGGTGTTGGAACCCAGGGGCGCTTGCTGAGAGTTGGCTCTGGTTTTCGGTTGAGGTAGCTGCATCTGAGCTAGAACAACTGCTACCGCCCATCAAAATTAACCAAACGCCTAAATATCCTAACTGTTTGCAGATACGGTTCATAGTTTTTAATACTCTACTAAAGGTCAGTGTATGGAGGGTGAATTTTGGTGGTAGAAAGCACTTAGACCCTGATTACACTCACTTAGAAGTATTTCCCGCAGTACGGAGATGAAAACAAGTTAAGAGTTCTTGTTAATACGTGGATTTTAGTGTTAGATCAGGTAAGAGGGGTTTTGCCCCTCAATGGCGTAACCCAGCAGTTTATCTGTCTCAGCAGATCAAGCTCGCGACCCAGCTCGTAAGTGATATCAAATACCTTGTCAGTGGTGTGATGTACCGTTGCAACTCCAGCCCTTCCAATGTCTAAGGTGAAAAGCCTCTTTCCGGTTGGTAAAAGCGTGAGTTTGATTAGTAGTAATGAGGACAGAATTCCGACTTACGCGGGCATTTTAAGCTCGGCTTCGGAGCGCTTTTTTAACAGCGCCGAAATCGCGGTTAGAGGGAACGTGCAAGTCGCGAACAATATCAACACTTACGCATCAAGAGCAAAAAAACCCGGTTTTTTAACCAGGCATAAGGGCTGCAACGAAGTGTTTTCGTAAAAAAAACTGGTTTCTGGTCAAGTCGCGAAGAACATAATTCCCAAGTCAGCGGACTTGTAATGAACAGGCGTGTCAAGGGTGTTATCGCAGCATTCGGTGATTTTTGTGCCGAATCTCATAAAACACAGTGAAAAAATCATGAAACAGCAATTATTGACAAAAGTTTTGGCGGCAACAGCGATCGCCCTCAGCGGCCTGACGGTTGTTTCTGGACCGAGTTACGGTCGGCGACTACCGGGGGAAAGTGGATTTTGGTGCAGCACCTCGACCGGTGCGCCGGTGACGGTGTACAAAAACCCTCAAGGTGCCGTAGAGCCTTGGATTGAGTGGACTTCCGATTATTTCTCCGGTTCTGGCTACAATCCGGCAACCCGGTGTCAATTAGTGAGTCAACGCCTCGAAACCTATCGCCGCCAACGAATGCTTAAGTACATTACTGCAGGCCAAATGAACGGCCAGAACGTCATCTGCACGGCGAATCAAGTCAATGGGCGGTGTCAAAATTTGATTTATACCCTCAGACCAGGCCAAGACCCGATCGGCTCTTTGTATAATTTGTTGGCTTGGCGCCAAGGATATGTCGGGATGCCGTCTTTTGATGAAACCAGTAAAATTCCTTACATTGATGTCAGCGAAAAGTTAGGGGAAAACATTGCCGATGGGGCGCAACTGCCCCCTTTTCCCCACCGTTCCGACAGCCTTAAAGATTGGCAAATTTTCCATCCCATCACCAATTCCAAGGATTGAGGTGGAAAACTTGGCGCATGAAACAGCGGTACGCATCCCGACGGGAATATCTTCGGGTTCTGGGACGATCGTCCGGTAGCAGGGCCAAACCTATACAGTGCTGACTAACTAGCAGGTTGTGGCGACACGAGCGCTCAAATAATTGTCACCCACGACGACCTCCTCCACCCACTGCTAGGAGTTCTGAGGCGGCTGAGCGATATCGATCTGGCGATCGTTGTGTTTCGCAGCGCGATCGAGTATAAAATAGCACCATTCACCATTGAACCCGGAGCGCTGTCTGAGCCAGTCTTGGCGGTCGGGCAGCAGGTGCTGAGGTTAGGGCTTTGCCGGTGACGCGGGCTTCGTTTCGGTGCTGCTACCCAAATCTTTGTCTCAAGGTTATAGCTTGGGCTATACAAATGAGGTTAAAATCGGTATGAGTGGCGACCCAATTTTTAATGCCAAAGGTTTCTTGGTTGGGATTAACGGTAGGGGCAAGTATCGAGATCCAAATTTTGGCCTCTATGCTTTTGAAAATGGAAGTGAACCAACAGCGGAATTATGGGAAAAAATGGTTAAATCCAGTTGGGTAATTCCGATTAGTATATATTTGCAGTTCGCCTCGTTTCATCTAGGGAGTTATCGATGAATGTGTGGAGTTTGCGGTTTGACGCGCTGAAAATCATTTTGACAGGTGCATTAACAGTGACAGCGGTTGTCAGCCAACAATCTGCTGCCTGTGCCAAAACTGCCGAAGAAATTGCCCAGCTAGCGACGTTGACAACTGTGGAAGTCAACAATACGCTGGGTTTTTTTGCTAGTGGATCGGGAGTAATTATTGCCAAACAGGGTAATATTTACACTGTTCTGACAGCTAATCATGTGGTGGCAAGCCTCGCTCAAAAATACAGCATTCGCACTCATTTGGAGAAGGATTATGCTGCGATTAGAATACAGCGCCTGCCGAAAAATGACAGGGATATAGACTTGGCTTTGATACAGTTTCAGAGCCGAGAACAGTATCCAGTAGCACCAATGGGCGAGTCAGAACGTGCTGTTGTTGGTTCTGCTATTTACGTTTCTGGCTATCCGCTGCCAATTTCGGGATTTGAACGAAAACTTGAGTTTACTACTGGTATCATCTCTTCTCGCTTGGGCAGCGCCTCATCAGGGTATCGTCTGCGCTACCAAGCTGTAACCAGGCGCGGGATGAGCGGCGGGCCTGTATTTGATGCTGATGGCAGGGTGGTAGGAATTCACGGCCAGGGGGATACTGTTGGCACAATTAGGAGTCAGTGGAACGGTCAGATTGAGGAGATCAAAACGGGATTGAACGCGGCAATCCCGATCGATTCTTTTAGGGAGTTGCTATCACAAAATAAGCCTAACGGCTTTGATATTCTCAGCAATCTTTCTATCAGCAGCGCCTCTGGTCAAAACCAACCGAATCTGGGTTATGGAGGATTTGTGTGCGATACCTCGACGGGCGAGCCGGTGACTGTGTATCAAAATCCGCAAGGGTTCAGGGAGCCTTGGATTCGCTGGAATTCTAATTTCTTTTCTAGTTCGGGCTACGATCCTCTAACTCGCTGCCAACAAGTGACTCAGCGCCTTGAGAATTATAACCGTAATAAACAGCTAAATTATGTGACTGTGGGTATTGTAAATAACCAGAAAGCGATTTGCACGACTAGCCGCGTTAATGGGCCTTGCGAAGGTTTGATCTACACCCTGCGCCGCGATCAAGATCCGACTCCTGCACTTAGCAGTTTTTTTGTTTGGCTGGGGAATCAAAAGGCTGTGCCTTCTCTTTCTGAAAGCGGTACTGTGCTGTATATTGATGTCCGGGAACGGCTGGAACAATTTTAGATTTTAGATTTTAGATTTGAGATGGATTAGTAATGCGTAAACACAGAACCCCGACTTATGAAAAAAGTCGGGGTTCGCAAACAACTACTTATTAGCTGAAAAAGTGAGATATTTTACTTATTTATCACTGACATAATAGAACTAATGATTTTTTGGAACACGGAAGCTATAAAATTACTCTTACATTAATCCACTTCAAATTTTTCAGGTATCAAGCATGACAGCAACTACCCCGCAGGCAACGTCAACAACGCCCGCTTTTTGTGAAGGCATTCAATATTTTTCTGAAACAGTCCCTGGTTTTGAGACTTATGGGAAAGCACCTGCGATCGCCGAGGGGAGCAAGTCGATCGCCGATCCTGCCGATCCCGTCGCCGTCTTTCAAACGATGCTGGGAGCAGACGCCCTGCGCTACCTGACACTGCAAGTCACCGCCAGCAAGGCATCGGGACATCCAGGGGGTTTTGCTAGCCAAGCTGAGGCTTATGCCGCTTTGGTGATGCTCGGACACAAGAACATTGTCACCGAAGTCGGCCATCACGCCCCCGGCTTTTACAGTGCCATGTTTCTCGATCGATCTTTGGAGGATATGGGAATTGTTAACGTGCAGCAAGTGCGCGATAAATTCCGAGAAAAAGACGGTTTATTAGGACATCTTTCCGGTTTCATTCCCGGCCTTTTAGCACCAGCCGGCCCCCTCGGACAAGGGCAGCATTTCGCAATGGCTGGAGCGCTTTTGCACCGCGAAAAACTGTTTGCTTTCACAATGGGCGACGGCGGCATGGGCGAACCCTACCCGATGAGCAGTATGGCGCATTTCCACACTGCTTATCCGAGTGTTACTAACTTTTTGCCTGTGTTGGTTTGGAACGGATATTCTCAGGAACATCACAGCATGGTTTCGACTAAAACTAATGCTGAAATGATTGCTTATTGGCAAGGCAACGGTTTTGAAGAAGTTATCTTAGTTGATGCTAAGGAATTTGACGATAAAAATCAACCGGAAGATTATGTTGACAGCACTGCTTTTTCGCTAGAACAGCGGATGGCATTTACCAAAGCTGTTTTACAAGGAGTTGACAAAGCGGCAAAATCGGCTCTCGGCGACAAATTAACTGTGTTTATTATCAAACAGTTGAAAGGTGCCGGTGTCCACGCACGCGGAGCAAAATCTCACAATCTTTATCCGAAAGATACGCTGGATGCTCCGCACATTATCAGTGCTTTAAAAGAGCGCGCTTTGACTGTGGAAGCTTGGCAATTGGTGCGGACAAATGCTGAACGCGCGGGCGGCGGGCCGGCGGCAAAAACAGTTGTTACTGAGTTTACATTGCCGCTGGCAGATTTAGGCGAATTGCCTTTAGAAGAATTTGCCGTTGGGGGAGAACCGAAGATTTCGACAACAGCAATGGGGGTTTTGGTAGGGAAAGTGGGCGAGCGCGACCGTACTTTTCTTGTCACTAATGCTGACGGCAATGAAGCCTCGGCAATTGCCAATATCAACCAAGCTCTCAAAATTATTCACCCGACGACAGATGACCTGTACAATCAATCGCCAAACGGTCAAGTTTACGAACCTTTGAGCGAAGATGCTTGCGCCGGTTTAGCCGTAGGTTTATCGCTATTCGGAGCGCGGAGTTTGTGGTGTTCCTACGAATCTTTTGCCATCAACGGTTTACCAATTTGGCAAACTGTAACCCAAGCAATGGCAGAATTGCGCCGTCCAACTCCGGCAACTGTCACCTTATTTACAGCGGGTGCATTGGAACAAGGCCGCAACGGTTGGACGCACCAGCGACCGGAAATTGAGGCTTATTTTGCGGCGATGATGCGGAACGGAAATGTCTTTCCTTTGTTTCCACCGGATGCTAACAGCATTCAAGCTTGTTATGAGTGGGCTTTGACTGCTAGAAATAAGGGAGTTGTGATTACTGCAAGCAAGTCGCCGCTGCCAATTCGCACTACTTTTGAACAGACTCGCCAAGGTTTGCAAGACGGTGCAATAGTGCTGCACGAAGTCGATTCCCCGCAAGCTCCTCACAATCAAGGAGGGAGCAAGAAAGTTGTGTTTGCAGTTGTCGGCGACATGACTTTAATGCCAGTGTTTGAAGCGGCGGCATTTTTGGAAACAGAAGGGATTGGAGTGCGGATTGTGTCTGTTGTGAATCCTCGGCGTTTGTATCGTGCTAGCGATGTTGCTTGGGATACTTGTTCGGAAGCTGACGGCGGCTTTTTGAGCGATGAGAAATTTGCCGAATTGTTTGGCGGAGATGCCTTGATTGGCGTGACAGGCGGTGCTTCTGGGATGTTGGAACCTGTGATGCTCCGCAGCAATTGCAAGCGCGATACTTTCGCTTGGAAGCGGGGGGAAACTACTGCTAGTGCGGGTCAGTTGATGGCGTTTAATGGGTTGACTGCTGAGGCGTTGACTAAAAGGGCGATCGAGCTAGTTCATTAAGTTAGAATGTGAGCGAATGCCCCTGCCTGGTTTGTGCTGGGTAGGGGCTAGTAATATTTAAAATAGGATGGTGATACCTGTGACTGCACAACTTTTAGAAGAAATAGGTACGCTTGCCGAACAGCGATTGATTCTCCCCGGTTATTATACTTGGGAGCAATTTGAGGCGATCGAATCTTTGATGGCCGACTCTCCGGGTTTGCGGATAACTTATCTTGATGGGTGGATCGAGTTTATGACACTGGGCGAAGCACATGAAAGCTTTAAAAAAGCGATCGCTATCTTACTGGAAGCATACTTTTTTGAACTCGGAATTGAATTCTTTCCTGTAGGGAGTGCCACTCGCAGAGACCGGGCAAGAGATGTATCCTTTGAACCAGACGAGTCTTATTATATAGGTTCAAGAAAAGAGCATCCCGATTTAGCCGTGGAAGTAACGATTACTAGCGGTAGGACAAATAAACTAGCTAAATATCTGCGACTTCGCATTCCTGAAGTTTGGTTTTGGGAAAATAATGGGCTTTCTGTTTATGGGCTGCGCGAGGATAATTATGAGCAAATTTCAACAAGTCAGTTGCTGCCGGAATTGGATTTAGAATTGTTGGTACGCTGCGTTTTAATGCCTTCAATAATTGAGGCAAGGACGGAGTTTCTTAATAGGGTTCGGCAAGTGGGTTAAATGCTGAAGAGTTGGTAAAAAGTGCGATCGTCTACGAGGGCTTCGCTAAGGACTTGATTGGTTAAGCTAAAATGTGACAGACAACCATTGGCTGTCATAAACAACCTTTGCGCGATCGGCTCCCAGGATTTGTTAGACTTGTAGCTGTAGAGTTACTAAGCTCAGAAATATGAACACTTATAGCTTTGATACGATGCTAGAGCTAGTCCAAGAAATGTCTGAGGAGGAGCAAATAACTTTAATCGATTTGATTAAAAAACGACGCATACAAAAACGGAGAGATGAGATTGCTCTCAAAATCGATCGTACCAATAAGTAATACCTATACGAACCTTCTCCTACCAGAACATCATCCTTTTTCCTGCTTGGCCAACTGGATTATAGCGTAGGGAAGGCAAGGGCAATGCTCTTACCGCGAAACTGGCGGCTGCAAAACTTTAGCATCCTTTGCTATTTCCGTTTCCTCCAAAACCTGGTCTAAAACCGGAGGAGGAATCGGGACTTCTTCAACTACCTGATGCTTTTCCAAAGTCAAGCGAGACTGGGACGAACCCGACAATCTTTTCAACAATTTCGGTGTCGGATCGTACAGCAAATAAATAATTCGATCGCCTGCTTGCCAAATCTGGGTCGCCGACACTACTTGCAAGTACCCCTGCCTTTCCAGCAGCAGCGGCGCCAACTCTCCGGCTTGAACCAAAGCTTGCAAGTGAGCAATCTGAAACTGCAATCCCTCACTTTTTAACTCAGTTTCCCCCAATTTTACTTCGCCATCGGTCAAATATTCGTTCCAATCCTTCAGCGACAAATCGTAGACAAAAGCTTGATTGATTTTAGCCTGATTTGCCGGCGTATTTGCTTGCGGATCTTTGGGGAATATTGCCAAAACCCTCGGCGGTGCAAACTCTTCGGCCGCTCGCTGAGCTAACACTAAGTTTACCTCGCCGTTGTTAGTCATTGCCAAAAAAGTTCCCATTGATTCCAGTCCAGCTTCTTCTAACACGCTGTGGTCGAGAGCACTGCTCAAAAACACCCGCAAACCCTCTCGTTCTGCTTGTGCACAAGCTTCCGGGTCGGTGTCGATAATTGCCACCGATTCTCCGCGTTCTTGAAACAAGCGAGCAATTAATCTGCTTAAAGGATTTGACCCCACAATTGCAGCACCGGTTGCGGATTTTGAGGTGATGCCCAAAAGTTGAGCCATCCGTCCGGCAGTTAGTCCCTGGACGAAAACTGTCATAATAATTGTTAGGAAAACTAACGCTTTAATCGAGTCGCCGCCGTTGATTCCCCGCTGGGTAAGTAAAATTGCAAATAAAGATGCGATCGACGCTGAGACAATTCCCCTCGGCGCTACCCAACAAACAAATAATTTCTGCCGCCAATTCAGTCCGCTGTTCCAAGTGCAAAGCCAAACGTTGATCGGCCGCACTACCCACATTAAAGCTAAAACTGTAAACAAACTTCCCCAACCGAGGGCGACCACACTAGCGAGGGATAAATCCGCCGCCAGCAGCACGAACAATACGGAAATAGCCAGGACTGTGAGTTGACCTTTAAACCTCCTCAGCAGCCTTTCTTCCGGCACAGCAGCGGCTCTGAGGACGATGCCGGAGAGGACTGTTGCCATCAGTCCCGATTCGCTGCGGATTTCTTCTGCTAAGCCGAAAAATCCCCACAAACCGGCTAAAACTACCAAGTTTTTGAGATCTTCTGAGAGAAATTGCGATCGCTTGAGACTGAATCCCAGCAACCAACCTCCCGCAACTCCGATGACTGCGCCAACGAAAAGCCGCACGATTAAATCTCGGAACAAAACCACCAAATCAGCATTGCCGTTTAAAATAATATTCAGCACCAATACTGCCAGAATTGCTCCAACAGGATCGATTAAAACGCCTTCTGCTTCTAGCAAGGCGGCGACTTGTTTGTCAACGGATACTTGTTTGAGCAAAGGGCCGATTACTGTCGGGCCTGTGACGACTACTAGAGAAGCATACAGAAATGCGATCGGCCAGGGAAATTCCCCCAACCAGTGTGCGGCCATTCCGCCGCCAATTAGCGTAATTAAAGTGCCTACCGTAACTAAATTGCGGATGCTGCCGGAAAGTTTGCCCAAATCTCGCAATTCCAAATTCAAGCCGCCTTCAAACAGAATTAAAGCTACGCAAAGGGATACCATAACTTCCAAACCGCTGCCCAGCAGATTGGGGTGCAGCACTCCCAAGCAGTCTGGGCCAGCTAAAATGCCAAACAACAGCAAAAAGACGATCGCCGGAACTTTCAGATAAGCGGCGAGAACTTGAGCGCTGATGCCACAGATGACGGTCATGACCATCAACAGGGTGGTGTTAAAGGGGATTTCCATAGATATAATTGTTACAGGCTGCCCGCTTAGTTTTAAATGTTCGATCGCGGGTAATTGGAGTGCAGGCGCTATTTTCGGCGCAGCTTACAAACTCGGCACGGCCCTGGATTTTTCCCAATAAGATTAAAAAACCTTGATAGTCGCTATAACTTTATCAGATAATTCTCTTGGCGTCAAAGATGGCAGCTAGCTGTAGCTAAGCGAGAGATTGTCTGTTATGTTCGAGAGTCCGATGGGGATGCGGGCATATAGGGAGAGGATTTGACGAATTTTGATGGGGAGTCAATCTCCAATCTCAAATAGCAAGATTTGCCAGCTTTTCCATTATTATAGAGCCTTTCAACCCCAGATTCATCTGTGAAGTCAATCTCCAATTAAAAAGCTCACATCTCAAATCGATCGCCCTCAGACTCATCTTTAGAGTAGAGTTCCCATCTAAAATCTCAAATCGCAAGATTCCTCTGTAGAGTCAATCTCAAATCTATAATCTATAATCGACTGGCATTCTGCCACCTGCGAAAAAACTCCGATAGAATAGCCGGCGAAATTCGCCCTTCCAGCCAATCTAAAGCCTGGTTTTGGTTGGGTGCTGCCCGATAAAATTTGCACGCATCTATCAACCGAATCGGAGAATTAGTGACAATAGATTGAGAGCGCCATTTTTGTGCAAACTCGGTAATAATAGCCGGAGAAATTTGTTTTTGCAGCCAATCTAAAGCTTGGTCTTGTTGTGCTAAACCGCGATAAAACTTGCCGACATCTATCAATCGCAAATTACTATCTTGAGGTAAAGTAGTTGCCCGCCATTTTTGAGCAAATTCCCCTAAAACAGAGTTAGAAACTTGACTTTGCAGCCAAATTAAGGCAGTATCTTGGCTAGCGCTAGCTTGATAAGAGGAGAATACCTGAGTCAGCCGCACGTCTGATATGGGAGTAGGAGTCGGAGCAGGAGTCGGCTGCGGGGCGGGTGTCGGCGCTGGAGGAGGGACAATTACTTTGGGAGATTTTCGCATCAAAGCGGTCCATGTTTTGAGACTTGCAATGCCGTCTGGATTGAGACCTTGAGATTTCTGAAACGAGATGAGCGCCGCTGTGGTATTGGCTCCAAATTTACCATCCATCGCGCCTTGATAGAAACCTTTAATTCTTAATTCCCTCTGGATGTCTGCAACTTTATAACTTACGGCGCCTTCTCGGACGCTTTCAAAAATATTGGTGTCTACATTGCCCGATACGCCTGACACGGTGCCTGTGTCGCTGTACTGCCAAAAAGTCCAAGTTTTCCAGCCACCAGGCACCCAAGGTTCTTCAGCACTGGTATAGTGAGCAATCCACAGTGGGTAATCGGCAAACCGTTTTGTCCCCAGGTTGTCCCAGAAACCGGGGTAGGTGTAGATAATCGGCCGCATCAAGGTGGCTTTTTCGACTGCTTCTAGCCAAATTGTGGCTCGATCGCACAATTGATCCCCACTCAAACCGCCTGTAGTTTCCATATCCAAGACTGGCGGCAAATCCCCCGGTTCGAGTTTTACAGTTTTCAAGAACAAATCTATTTGTCCTTGAATGCTGTTTGCAGGTAGAAAAAAGTGGTAAGCACCACGCTGAATCCCCGCCGCTTTCATCGCCGCCCAATTGCGAGCGAAAGTTTGGGAAACTAACGTTGCACCCTCGGTCGATTTGACAAAACTGAAGGTAATACCATCCCGGGCAACTGCTTGCCAATTGACATTGGGCTGGTAGTCGGAAACGTCTATACCGCGAATACTCATATTACGAAGAGTGGAGAAAAGCTGGTTTGTTCTGAAGCAGCGACTCGATTAAGGGTACATTAAATTGTAATGCTAAGTCGCTAATTGTTTGTTTTCAGGGGAGATTGTGCAAATGAACTTCGATCGAGTAGAGCCTGGCCCTGGTGAAGAGTCTGTTTGGGATTACCCGCGTCCCCCTCGCCTTGAGGAATTGACCAAACACGTACAGATAATTTTTAATGGAGTGACGATCGCCGACACGCGCCGTCCTCAGCGGGTATTGGAGACAAGCCACCCTCCTGTCTACTATATCTGCCCCGATGACATCCAAATGGAATATTTGCACAAAACTTTACGAACATCTTGGTGCGAGTGGAAGGGACAAGCTGGTTATTACACTGTGAAGGTAGAGTCGAAAGAAGTAGTAAATGCTGCTTGGTTTTATCCCAATCCTAATCAGGTTTTTGCAGCTATTAAAGATTATGTGGCTTTTTATCCGAGCCAGATGGACGCCTGTTATGTGGACGGGGAATTAGTGCAATCTCAACCAGGGGATTTTTACGGCGGCTGGATTACCAAAGATATTGTCGGCCCGTTTAAGGGAGGGCCAGGAACTTGGGGGTGGTGAGGGAAGGTTGAGTTTTGAATTTTGAGTTGAGAACAGGGGCAGAAACCACGTTTTTTTACGCAAAACCTCGTTACAGCCTCTACCCAGGTTTAAAAACCAGGTTTCTTGAGTTTGTGTGCACCGTCAAGGAGCGGAGGACGGGCGCCGAAATCAGTTTTTTTACGCCGTAAAAAGCCCATCGTAAAAAATCGAGAATAATTCAATAAATCTGTTATTTAGTGAGCATGAATCTATGAAAAGCAGGCAGGGAAAAAACTCACGCAGTAGCTTATTCCCTTACTATAAATAGTGTACTAAATAATAAAACTAATGCTCACAAATAAATAAATAAATACTAATATAAGTTAATAGTTGAGACTAGCTTCGTTGCGGCTTTATTATTTATTCGGATTTGCGCTGTGTCTGTTGAATTTATTGAGCCGTCTAACTCGCCAGAAAACTCACCCCAAAATTTATCTTTAGAGTCTACTCTTAAGGATCTGGCTCTATTCAATTTTCAGGTTGACTCCTCCTATCTCGCCAAATAAGTAGCTCGGTTGTTTCAATCTCACCCGCTGCTTCCGGGAGTTATCTTGACCGTAAATGGGGAATTTTTAGGGATGATATCGCGTCGGCGATTTATGGAACGCATGAGCCGCCCTTACGGAGTAGATATATTTGCTTGCAGACCGATTATAGGCTTGTATCAAATAGCTCAAACCGATATTTTGATTTTACCAGGAGTAGCCTTAATTGTCATGGCAGCTCAGCGCTCCGTGCAGCGACCGCCGGAACTGCTTTACGAGCCGATTGTTGTGCAGTTAGAACCTCAAGTTTACCGACTTTTAGACGTGCATCAACTTTGGGTAGCTTTATCCCAAATTCACCAACAAGCTACTTGGTCAATGAGCGAACTTTATTACAATTTATCGCTCACGCAATCCGAGCTAGAAGCAGCTAATTCTCAATTAAAAGCTGCTAATTCCGAATTGTATCGCCTTGCCAACTTAGATGGATTAACTCAGATTGCCAACCGCCACTGTTTTAACGAATACTTACACAAAAAATGGCAAGAATTGGGAGAAGCAGCAGCAGAAATATCTTTAATTTTATGCGATGTTGACTTTTTTAAGACATACAACGATACTTACGGACATCAGGCGGGAGATGCTTGTTTGCAACAGGTAGCCAAAACTATTTTTGAGGCTGTACATTACTCAGCAGGCGCAGCTTCAGGGGAGACTCTGGTAGCTCGTTACGGGGGTGAAGAATTTGCGGTAATTTTACCCCGCACTTCGTCTGAAATAGCTGTTTGGATTGCAGAGCAAATTCGAGTTTGCGTAAAAGGACTAGAAATCGAACACCTTAATTCAGCGGTGTGTTGTTTCGTGACGCTGAGTTTGGGGGTAGCGACCACGTTTCCTCAGCCCGAAACTTCCCAACAAAGCCTGCTTGCAGCGGCAGACCGTTCGCTTTATCAAGCTAAAGACCGAGGGCGCGATCGAGTAATTATAGGTACTATAAAGTTAGATTAATAGGACTTACGCACACAGCCTTAGAAAAATGGGTTTGTAGTGATGACTAAAGTCCTTATCCAAATCTGAGGACTTTAGTCCTTACTAAAAACACTTGTGATTACTGGTAATTGATTGAACACCATCGAAGTCAAGATTAAGTAGGAAAGATTGAGTTCGGTCGCCCCATCCAAACTTTACCTCCAAACACGTTCTGCCGTCCAGTGCCTGTCTGAAGATTCATAAATCCTCAATCCTTCCAATCCAGCAGTTTTCACCATCATCTCAACTTCATCCAGCGTAAATGCTGCTTGCAACGAATCGCTGAACAGTTGTTTCTGATGCGAGTTGCAATCTGCCGCATACCTCTCCACTAAATGATCCCTCATTGCCTCCTCTTCCGGCCGCAGCAAATCCCGCAAAAAAATTGCTCCCTGCGGTTTTAACACCCGCTTGACTTCCTGCAAAAACGGCAGCGGATCGGGCAAATGGTGGATAATGCTGTTGGAAATCACCATGCCAAAATAACTGTCTGGATACGGCATGGCCTTAGCATCGATTAATTCGAGACTAATTTGCGATCGCACGCCGGCCTTTTCCACATTTTCTGCCCCGACTTTCAGCATATTTGCCGACAAATCGATGCAAGTCAATTTCCATGCTGGCCGGAGTTGACAAAGGGCGATCGGAATTCTCGCCGTACCCGTCCCCGCATCCAAAACGTTTCCAAAAACCGGCCCCAACGCCGCAGCACTCTTAGCAAAAGCAGTATTAACCTCAGTAAAGTCCATCGAATCGTATTCGATCGCCTCTTCCAAGGAATCCATCACTTCCGGTTCCAAAACTCGCTGCATAAAACTTATCTCGTTATCTGGCATTTCCATATAGGGGTTCAGTTTCGCCTGCAAAAGCTCGACTAACTCCGGTTCCATATATTCGTAGTTGTCCGGGATTTGCAGGCAAATAACTTTCTTGCCTTCGAGACTTTCGGGAAATTTGCTGCGAAGTCGATCGCCATGCTTCTTCTCCATCACAAATATCAAATCTGCCCAACCGACAAGACCCTCAGTTACTCTGATTCTTGCACCTTTTTCCGTTCCAGCCGATCGCACGCTGTAGCCGCTGACTTTCTGGCATATTTTCTCGGCAGTCAAACTTCTCCACTTATTCTGACTGCACACAAACAATATCTTGATTTTATCCATTCAGGCACAATTATAAAATTCTATGTTTATCGTGGCACGGGCGTCCCGCCTGTGCTTCCGAAACGGTTAAAAATTTCCTTCTAAATTTCCCCCGATCGCACCTTACATACCACACACACTGTATTTTGTCAAACTCGCCCAAATCTCCGTTACAATTCTTAAACCATCAAATGCGGACTTTGCATAAATAATTGTACTTATTACATTTGAAGAGTTTGCTAATTTTATGAATTAAGTAGGTTTCAGCGTCAAAAAGTCAAATTAGTTATAATGCCCCTGGATTATGAAAATCCTACCACAAGCCTCAAAGCAAGTAAATAGGTAAAATAATTGAGAATGAAGTCAATAATTTCGGTAGTCTTTAGATTTTCTTAAGAATTGAGGGATCAAAATAGATCGAACATTTAAAACTAAATCAACTTTTAGATTGTTTTTGCTTATTAAAGTAGCTGGAATTGCCCCGAAGACCGATCGACCCTCAACAATAGATACAGATGCTCGATCGCACAATAGCATCCAACCAAACTCGATCGAACTCTGCTAGAATTAGTAAAACGAAGTCGTTATGAGTTTAAGTAAATAGCTATGACCAACCAAACCGTAGAAAACCTAGTAATTATCGGCTCAGGCCCTGCAGGCTACACAGCAGCAATCTACGCAGGTCGGGCAAACCTGAAACCCATAGTCTTTGAAGGCTACCAAGCCGGAGGCGTCCCCGGCGGTCAACTGATGACCACCACAGAAGTAGAAAACTTCCCCGGTTTCCCTGAAGGTATCACCGGGCCGCAACTCATGGATCGGATGAAAGCTCAAGCAGTGCGCTGGGGTGCCGAATTATACACAGAAGATGTAATTTCGGTGGATTTGAGCCAGCGTCCGTTTACAGTGCGATCGGAAGACAGAGAAATCAAAACCCACACGATAGTAATCGCTACAGGCGCGACGGCGAAAAGGCTGGGGCTGCCTAGCGAACACGTATTTTGGAGTCACGGCATTTCTGCCTGTGCGATTTGCGACGGCGCTACCCCAATTTTTAAAGGAGTAGATTTAGCTGTAATCGGCGCGGGCGACACCGCAGCAGAAGAATCTATTTATTTGACAAAATACGGCTCTCACGTACATATGCTGGTGCGGCGCGATCGAATGCGCGCCAGCAAAGCCATGCAAGACCGAGTGCTGAGCAATCCCAAAATCACCGTGCACTGGAACACCGAAGCAGTGGATATCTTGGGCGAACCGGGTGGCAAAATGGACGGGGTGAGAATTAGAAATATCGAGACCGGCGCCGAGAGTGATTTGCTGGTGAAAGGATTGTTTTACGCGATCGGTCACACTCCCAATACTCAACTGTTCCAAGGCCAGCTAGAACTCGACGAAGTAGGCTATATCGCCACCAAACACGGTTCGGTAGAAACCAGCGTTGAGGGAGTTTACGCCGTCGGCGACGTGCAAGACCACGAGTTTCGCCAAGCAATTACCGCCGCCGGCAGCGGTTGCATGGGGGCGATGCTGGCAGAACGTTGGCTGTCAGTTAACGGTTTAACGCAGGAATTCCATCAAACCGAGGAATCCGAGCAACCCACAGCAGCGCCGGAAGCTCAAAAAGTACGCAAAACCAGCGAGAACTTTGATATCACAGACACGCGCCACGAAGGAGGTTATGCTTTGCGGAAGTTGTTCCACGATAGCGATCGACTGATTGTGGTCAAATATGCCTCTCCGAGTTGTGGGCCTTGCCACAGCCTCAAGCCGATTTTGAGCAAAGTAGTAGATGAGTTCGAGGGCAAAATCCACTACGTGGAAATCGACATCGAAGAAGATCCAGAAATTGCTGAAAATGCTGGCGTGATTGGTACGCCGACTATTCAGTATTTCAAAGACAAAGATTTGGTAGCTGATCTCAAAGGAGTTAAGCCGAAAAGCCAGTACCGCGAGTTAATTGCCAGTAATTTGTAGGAATTCGAGCGATTTTAGATTTGAGGTTTGCCAAGAGAGATTTAACCTAAACTCAAATTGCGTCCCACCAGTAAAGAACCCGGTTTCTCCCCTGCGCGCCAGTCCCGTGCAGGGGAGAAACCCATTTTTTTTTAGCCCCAGCGCGCGAAAAAACCCGGTTTGTCGCGAGTGTTTAGCGAATGAGAAAGAGGATTTTTGACTGTTCCGGGTTTTTTCGCCTGAGTGCTACTAAAATCGAAAAGTCTTATATAGGTCGATCATCATCATGGCTCAAAGCCGCCTCCGACTGCCGCGATTTCTCAACAACATTGCCTCACCGTCAAGCCTGTCAATGAAAATGATGTGGGCAGGTTTGACAATAACTGCCGTGTTTGTATTAGTAGCCACCTTGTCTCCAGCTATGCAAGCTTGGGGATGGCTGCAAAATCCTACCGAGGCTTTGATTAACCCCATCCACGAACCGCCATCGGCGAATTATTGGTTTGGTACTAGCCGCAGCGGCTACGATGTGTTTTCGCGCACGCTGTTTGCTTCTCGGGCCGCTTGGCAAGTGGTGATTTTAGCCACATCTTTGAGTTTGTTTATCGGTGTGCCGCTGGGCCTCGTTAGCGGTTATTTGGGCGGCAAGCTCGATCGAGTGTTGTTATTTTTAATGGATACAATTTATACTTTGCCGGGGCTGCTGCTTTCTTTGACGCTAGCGTTTGTAGTGGGAAAAGGAGTTTTGAATGCTGCGATCGCCCTGAGCATTTCCTACATCCCTCAATACTACCGCGTCGTCAGGAATCACACCGTCAGCGTCAAAACCGAATTATTTGTCGAAGCCGCGCGAGCAATGGGCGCTGACACTTGGACAGTGCTTTCGCGCTACCTGTTTCTGAATGTGATTCAGAGCGTACCTGTGCTGTTCGCCCTCAACGCTGCCGATGCAATTTTAACATTAGGAGGTTTGGGATTTCTCGGATTAGGACTTCCAGAAGCAACTCCCGAATGGGGACACGACTTGCGTTTAGCTTTAGATGCGCTACCTACTGGCATTTGGTGGACAGCTTTGTTTCCCGGTTTGGCAATGACTTTAATGGTGGTGGGACTGTCTTTGGTGGGGGAAGGATTAAACGAGTTTGTTAACCCTCGCCTGCGGAATCAGCAGTAATCTGTCTTGCGGTTACATTAAGTTCGCAGTCAGGACTTTAGTGCTTATTCACAAATATAAAAAAAACTGAAGTCCTGACTACAAACAGGCGCTATAAAGAGATGTTCAGTTGACAGTTGACAGTTGATAGCGACCTCTACCTGGAAGGAAGAGGATTGGAGTAATGAATAGTCTTCTTTTGATTTCTCTCTACAAGTGAGAGGCTTTAAACCAATTCTTTCTGGTAATCTCGGCGCGATTAATTACTAAATTTTTCTCTCAATCAGGTGAATTCTTTCTAGTAAACCTTCCTTGGGTTGTCAATATAGAAACGTATCTGAAATTTTTCTTGATAGCTTCCTCCCCTAAAGGTCAAGCCAGATAATTTAAAACCGAGTATAGGATAAAGCAAGGCTCTGTGCTTTCTGATGACACGCTGTAAATAATAACAAAATTTTGAGCATCGCACCAGCGTCTTACCGGTCCAAATCTTGAAGCCCATCCTGCAGCTTATGCCTTCTCTAACAATAGCAAGCACATCGCTAACTGGGTAAATTTTTCTTCCCTGGCGGAGTTATCATCGGCCGAGAGTTGCAGCAACGCCCGCTGTGGCTTTTATTTCGTCTGCTTGAAATTATCAAGACAATTCGGGAATGCTACCTAAAATTGATTGAGGGGCTTTATGGAATCTTCACAGTGTCACGATATATTTAAAGGAATCGTGAAGTTATACTTCCGAGAGATGGCGAATTGTGTGGTTTGTGAGAAAAACGTGCGATCGCGCAAGTGCGAACCGAAAGCCAAAAAATTTAGAGAAATCCGCAGCCGAGAGTTGCGCGGCGGGTTAACTCTTAGTAGAATTTATCCTGGTGGTTTTTGCCACTGACGCGACAAACTCGTGTCGAACTGCTTAAATAAGAATGTGACGTTAAGAACTTAATGTGATTTAACATCAAAATTAAACCCAATTTCTGAGATTTGAGCTAACTTAACAATGAAAGCCCCTGTTGCACTACTCAACCCGCAACGCTTCATTGGGGGTCAGAGTCGGTCTCTAATCCAGAGTGGCCGGCTTAGAACTAAAGCTACGAGCTTTATTCAATCGCAGATTGCGTATGATTCAATTCAGGGAAACAGGGTAATGATGGGTGTATCTACACGGATGGTATTGGTTCCAATTTGGGCAACTCAAAAATTGTCTGCTAACTGTCTGGCCAACTACGCCGCAGCCGTTCACCCAGATATACGCAGAAAACAGCGCCGTTTGATCGTGCCAAAGTTTTTGCGGGCCGTTCTCAGGATTTAGCAGAGCCTGACATAAGTTAGTATTGTCAAGCTAAGCTGACAGAGTTTTCCTAGTTCTTGACAAACAATGGAAAACAACTTCCATTTTTTGTGAGAAAGGCTACAATCGGAAAGGTCTTTGCAAGATCCGATTCTCCCCGTTTGGTGCTTCAACCCTCTGCTGTTGCATTTGAGGCAGCAGACCGAGATCAAAGGTGGCGAAAGTTTGCCGTGCAACTGTCATGTCTGACAACCAGAGTAAAGCAAGGCGAATCAAAAGTTCGACACCTCCAATACAAAAGTTAGAGGGTTCCGTGCGGGAAAACTTGTACGGGTAAAAGCTCGAAGTACCGAGTAAAAAAGTCAGTATTTTTGGAAGTGCGATTGATCGCACTTGATGGTTTGCTTATCGGGGCAAGGTATCGCAGATGATGTGGTAATTCGCTCCGAAAGAAAAAGCTTCAAGCTCAATTTAAGGTCGCGATGTTAAAATCTGCGATCAATTGAATGCGCTGGCTGCTTCAAACCCGAACTCGAACCGTGACTCATAAAACAGGTGCAGTTTCGGTAACAAATTCAGCTAGCAGACCGAAAATCCCACTATTTTTTCCTGCGGGAATGTCAATACTGGCTAACTTGTCTAAACTACAAACAGACACTATTCCACTGTTATTTATTCTTTAATTCAGGAGCATGAGGAAGACGGCATGATCCAGGCTAACACCGTACTCGAAACCACAATTACACCGGAAATGGAAACAATCGAGTTGCTTCGCAGCGCCGAAAGCGTTCTACCTGAGAGCGAGTTAGAACTATTTATCGACGAAGAAGACGATCGAGAAGAATTCTTAGACTCTCAATCTGAGGAAGACCCTAAATCTGGCAAAGGCGTCAAAGCCCGCCGTCGGGCACAGGCAAAGAAAAAGCATTATACTGAAGACTCTATTCGTCTTTACCTGCAAGAAATCGGTCGGATTCGACTGCTGCGAGCTGACGAAGAGATTGAACTAGCGCGCAAGATTGCAGATTTGCTGGAATTAGAGCGAGTTCGAGAACAACTGCTCGAAGAGTATAACCGCGAACCCAAAGACAGCGAATGGGCTAATGCTGTAGATATGGCACTTCCTGCATTCCGTCACCGACTCCACGTCGGCCGTCGGGCAAAGGAAAAAATGGTGCAATCAAACCTGCGTTTGGTGGTGTCGATCGCCAAAAAATACATGAATCGCGGTTTGTCTTTCCAAGATTTGATTCAGGAAGGGTCTTTGGGTCTGATCCGGGCTGCTGAAAAATTCGACCACGAAAAAGGCTACAAGTTTTCTACCTACGCAACTTGGTGGATACGTCAAGCCATCACCCGGGCAATTGCCGACCAATCGCGCACTATCCGCCTGCCGGTTCACCTTTACGAAACCATTTCGCGGATTAAGAAAACTACCAAACTCCTGTCTCAGGAAATGGGTCGCAAGCCTACGGAAGAAGAAATTGCTACCCGCATGGAGATGACGATCGAGAAATTGCGGTTCATTGCTAAGTCCGCACAGTTGCCCATCTCTCTAGAAACTCCGATCGGCAAAGAGGAAGACTCACGTCTAGGAGACTTTATTGAATCTGACGGGGAAACGCCAGAAGATCAAGTCTCGAAAAACTTGCTCAGGGAAGACTTGGAAAGCGTTTTGGATACTCTCAGCCCCCGAGAACGTGATGTACTAAGGCTGCGTTACGGCTTAGATGACGGACGGATGAAGACCTTGGAGGAAATTGGTCAAATCTTTAACGTCACCCGCGAGCGGATTCGCCAAATCGAGGCTAAAGCCCTGCGGAAGTTGCGCCATCCCAACCGGAACAGCATCTTGAAAGAATATATCCGCTAGAGTAATTTGCTAGCATCACCCAAAAGAGTGATTCGCACTCTTTTTTTTGGGGGGGAGACCCCCCGCCCCGGTTTGAGCTATAGCTGTTAAATTTTGTGCTGCTAACTGCCCGGAGCAAGTGGCTATTTGCTGCCCCAATCGCGCTGCCAAAATTTAGGGAGTCCGTTACGGAACTCCCAAGCTTTGCAGTGTCACAAAAGTCTTAACTAGAAGAAAATTACATCACGCCCCAAAAGTGAAGCAGGCCTTGACCGGAAACCAATTCGATGATGACAGCGGCAGAAAAACCAATCATAGCGAAACGACCATTCCAATTTTCCGCTCCTTCGCTGAAGCCCCAGTTCCAAGCGTTGCGTTTTTGTTCTTGCATAGTGCGAACTCCTTTCGTTAACTTGTGTAAGGCTTATGTAAATAAATATAACATTTCTTGATAAAAATGCAAGCTTGTGATTAGTGATATCGGTCACAACGGTCGATCGACCTTGGTGATTTTACCTAACGAGGAAAAATAGCCAACTCGGTATCAGGGTCGAACAAGTGAATCTTGTCATGGGCGATGGCCAGCCAAAGCTCCTCGCCAACTCGGATCGATCGCTCAGGAGGAACCCGCACTTGCATCCGCAGTGCCGGAGCATCCGTCAAACACACCCCCAAATAAGTTTCGTGTCCCAAAGCCTCTACAATTTCCACTTGTACCGAAAGATTTTTGGTAGCAGGGGGGTTAATGCTCAGATGTTCCGGCCGAATGCCCAAAATTAGTCCTCGCCCATCATATTGTTGTAGACTTTTTGCCCAAATATCGGGTAAAGTAAAGCGAAATTGCGGGTGAGAAATCAACAACGGGGCGCTAAATTCCACCAACAGGAAATTCATCGGCGGAGAACCGATAAACTCAGCAACAAATAGATTAGCCGGCTTGTTGTAAAGCTCTAGAGGTTGAGCTACTTGCTGAATCTGGCCGACCTTCATAATAGCAATCCGATCGCCCATAGTCATCGCCTCAGTTTGGTCGTGAGTTACATAAATAGTTGTAGTTCCCAACTTTCGCTGCAACTGCACAATTTGCGATCGAGTTTCCGCCCTCAATTTCGCATCCAGATTCGATAACGGTTCGTCCATCAAAAAAACTTCAGGATTCCTAGCCATCGCCCTACCTAGAGCTACCCGCTGCTTTTGCCCTCCCGAAAGTTGTTTCGGCAAGCGATTTAAAAGAGATTCTATTTGCAATAATTCAGCTACCTCTCGCACTCGTTTTCCTACAGTCTTTTCCCGTTCCGACAAATAGCGTAAACCCGGAGGTAACTTGCGAGTCGCTCCTCCTAAAAAATCCTCAAACAAAGGATAAATTAGAGAATTTTTAAAAGAATTAGAAGCTAAATAATTAATAACCTCTTCTACTTTCTTGCTGATTCCTTCTGCCTTCTGGCTTCGACCTTCTCGTCCTCCTTCTGGCTTCTGCCTTAGCTCTTCTTCCGTCTTTCGTCTTCCTTCTTCCGTCTTCCTTCTTCCGTCTTCCGTCTTTCGTCTTCCTTCTTCCTTCTTCCTTTTTTCGTCTTTCTCCCTTTCAGACCGGCGCAATCCAAAGGCGAGATTATCGTAAACTGTTAAGTGAGGATAGAGAGCATAATTTTGAAATACCATAGCGATATCTCGGTCTTTAGGAGGCAAATCGTTAACCAGCCGATCGCCAACCCAAATATTGCCGGCCGTCAAAACTTCCAGACCGGCGATCGATCGCAGCAAAGTGCTTTTTCCGCAGCCAGAAGGCCCCACCAGCACCATGAATTCCCCGTCTTCGACCGTTAGGTTAATGCGCCGCAACACGCTGTTAGATGAAAGGCGATCGGCTATAGGCGAGACACTCTCTGCGACAGTGTTTGCTTCTTTTTCCTGTTCTCCTTGGCGGAGCGGAAAACTTTTGTAGATATTTTCTAATACAACTTGCGCCATCAAATAATTTTAGATTTTAGATTTTAGATTCTAGATTGGGGAATTGGAGGCAGAGCCTCCGGGTATCTATTCCCAGGCCGAGCCTGGGAACAAGGCTTAATGGGGAATGGAATTGAAGGTATACGCTCGAAGGCAACAAAGGCAAACTTTAATTGACTCACAGCGAATAATGACACAATGAATGACCCATGACTAATGACTATTGACTGCTGATAACTTTGATAATTTTTTCACCTGGATTGAGGTCAAAAACTCGATCGCCCGCAGCATCTTTCCCCCAAAAAGCTATAGCATCAATAGCCGAGCGCAGCAGGCGGCCGGAATTAGTAAAAAGTTTAACATCCGTACCCGGAACAGCCTGCAGCAAGCCAACCAAAGCATCTTTAGGCTCTGCGAAGCGAAAAGCTTGAGTACCAATTTCGCCGCGGTTAGTAAGTCTGACAGAACCCGCAGGCATTCGTTTTGCCCAACCCAACTCAGAAATTAGCACCAGACTGTCTTGCGGGTCGAGAGTGATGCAACCCACCAACTCTTCCTGCTTCCGCAACCTGGTTACTTGAGATCCTTGGGCGCTGCGGCCCATTGGCGGCAGTTGTTCGTCATCAATCTCAAACCGGAGGACTCGGCCTCCTGAAGTTGCGATTACCACTTGCTCGCCCACTTTACCTAGACTCGCACAGCGCAGCCGATCGTCCTCCTTGAGTTTAACAACTGTAACGCCACGATTAGTCAAATCAGCAAATTCCTGCATCGGCAAGCGCTTAATTTTCCCTTGCTGAGTCAGAGTTACTAAATCTGCTGCTTCCGACTTTTCCGGCAAAATAAAGTGTGCAACTGTGATTTCCGACAAAGCGCGACCGGCACTTTCTTTAGTAGCACTCGGCGACAACAAACTAACGATCGGTGTTCCCCGGTCTTTGGCGCTACTACTAGGAATATCCGCCACTTTCAGCGGGTAAGCTTTGCCGTTAGGAGTTAAGACGACCAAAGTGCGATCGGTTTTCGTCGGATTTGCCGTCACAATAAAATCTTCATTTTTTTCTAAAGCTGAAACCGATTTTTCGCGACTTTTCGAGCGTGGTCTTTCCCCAACCGGCAAGCGTCGCACGTACTGCTTGTGAGAAAATTCAACAATAGTTTCCTCTGCCTCTACAACGGGCAATAAGTTCGGCTGAATCGTTGCCGGCGACAACTTCTTCACCGCAGAATTTTTCTTACCAGAAAATTGTGGTTCGGCGTTTGCTGCGCGTGCAGTTCCATTGGCGAATTTAGTGCGGCGGGGGTCAGCGTACTTGCGTTTGAGCGAGCGAAATTCCTTCTTTAAAGCCTTCAAAAGTTCGCGCCTGTCGCTCAACACCCGCTGCAATTCTTGAATATTTGCCATCAACTCATCAAACTCAGACTGCAAATTTTGCCTTTCCAAACCAGTCAGTCTACGCATCGGCATCGCCAAAATCGCATCAGCTTGACTTTCGCTCAAATTGAGGCGAACTTGTAAAGTTTGCTTAGCAGTAGTGCCGTCAGGAGAATTTCTGAGAATGTCGATCGCTGTATCGAGATTTGTCAAAGCCAACATTAAGCCTTGGACAATATGACAGCGGCGTTCTGCAGCTTGCAACTCGTAATTGTACCGGCGGGTAAGAGTCACTTCCCGGAAATCCAGAAATTCCTGCAACAATTGTCTCAGCGTCAACTGTCGCGGTTGACCGTTGACAATTGCCAGCAAAATCGCGCCAAAATTTGTTTGCAGGTCAGTTTGTTGGTAAAGGCGAGCCAGAACTGCTTCTGGGGTAAATTCCCGCTTGAGTTCAATCACAACTCGAATGCCTTCGCGATCGCTCTCATCACGCAAATCAGAAATACCGTCGAGGCGGCCAGCATTGACCAACTCCGCCACCTTTTCAATCCAAGCCGCCTTATTTACCTGAAACGGAAACTCCGTCACCACGATCGCCGTTTTAGTACGCACCTTGCGATTACCTGGCACCTCTTCCACCCCAGCCACACCCCTGACCGCAATGCTGCCTCGACCCTTAGTGTAGGCGTCAACAATGCCCTCTGTAGCGACGATTTCCCCTCCGGTTGGAAAATCCGGGCCCGGAATCAGTTCTATCAACTTCTCGTCCGATAGTTCCGGGTTTTCAATCAAAGCAATTAAACCGTCTACCACCTCCCCCAAATTGTGCGGCGGGATATTAGTTGCCATCCCCACAGCAATGCCAGTACAGCCGTTGAGTAACAGAAACGGCAACTGAGCAGGCAGCGCCGTCGGTTCCTGCTGCGAACTGTCAAAGTTATCAGTAAAATCAACAGTTGCATCGCCGACTTGGGTTAGCATGGCTTCGTGGGCGATCGGTGCTAGCCTCGTTTCCGTATAGCGCATAGCAGCCGCCGGATCATTGTCCACCGAACCGAAATTGCCGTGACCCGCCAGTAAAGGATAGCGGCTCGAAAACTCCTGAACCATGCGTACCAGAGCGTCGTAAACCGATTGGTCGCCGTGGGGGTGATATTTTCCCAAAACATCTCCAACTACCCGAGCGCACTTACGGTAAGGTCGATCTGGCGTCAGACCGAGTTCGTGCATCGCATATAAAATTCGACGGTGAACCGGTTTTAAACCGTCGCGGACATCAGGCAAAGCTCGCCCGACGATCACACTCATGGCATATTCGAGGTACGATTGCTGCATCTCGGCGTGCAGAGGCGTAGAAATTACTTGCCCGGAAAGTAGGTTGAGTTGTTTAGCCATGAGTCCTTGTGTCCGTTAATTCCTGAGTGAAAACAGCCTCTGTCAATAATGCCGAGGTTGCCTGTCTCGATTGAAAAGCCTTTGCCGCAGGCGAACCTAAAGTTCGACCCAAGCGCCCAGTTGAAGAATAAAAATAAACTTAACTTGTGAAAGCAGAATCAGAGTCCCGAAGACGGGCAACACTTGCCTCTTACTCTCCACTCTTACCCTAACCTCTATGTTGCCTTCATTTGCGCCTACCTGTCTATTTACCTTCTGCCGTGAGAAGATTGATTCACAGGAGAACATGGAATGCCAGAAACTCATAACGTAGTGAGGCTGTAGCTCTTCCTAGGGAAGCGTTACGAGGAACGTGAGTCCCCGTCAATCTATGATAGAATTTAATTGTAATATCTATGATAGAATTTAATTGCAATTAGGAATAACCATCTACACGAAAAAATATTTTATTCAGGAGAAACCCCGGATTGATCTCGTCTCAGTACAGCCGTAGGGTGCATCAAGCAGCAATGGTAGAAGATCGAGCTTACCGTATTTTGGCAAGCGTGATGGGCTCCGAAAGTATTAAAAAAGAAAAGTAAGCGGAATTGAAATACCTCTGGTACTGGTAGTTGTTCTGATCGTGTAGAGGCGACTGGACTCTGAGTGAAGTCCAAGTTTTGGGCTTATTCAACCATAGAGCGTGGCCGTGACTCGCTGAGAGTGTCAAAAATGCCGATATTGATGAATGTCATCAGTCAAAAGCTCTCCTGGCGATATCTCCTAGTCTGGCATCCCCTTGAGGAACGGAAGCGTCGATATTTTAAGCCGTTTTGAGGGATTAAAACTGAGAATTAGGAATCTCCAACAATCCCCGCTAGATTCGCTACTCCGAATGCTGTGGCGACGGGATTATGTGAATAAACATGGCTTGATTCTAATGAGGAAGAAGGAAAATAATTATTACACATTCCCGATTATAATACCAGTTCCAAAAATAATGCAACTGTAGGCCCGTACTCCCAACTGATATCCACTCAATCAGTTCCCATCTAAAATCTAAAATCTAAAATCTAAAATCTAAAATCTAAAATCTAAAATCTAAAATCTAAAATCTAAAATCTAAAATGGTAGAAGCCGGAGGCTTGACCAAAAGAGAGGATACTATAGTCCTGGACGCATGGGTAGTCAGAAACCGGGTTTTTTCATAGCAATAGTTCGTTAGAACCCGCCGAAACGAGCAAAAACCGGGTTGCGAGGCGTCGTCCAGGCGTCCAGGATTGTACTATAAACCTGCTACCTGAGAATCTTGAGACTCTCACCAGTGTCAGGTCTAGTTATAAAAAAGAACTAAACTGTCTGTGTGTAGTAGTCTAAATGATGGTACTGGATGCTTCTAAGCATCTGTACACCGTCTCACAGCTAGTGGCTCAAGGATATACATACGGGTTTTGCAGGGTTCCCGGCTGATGGCGCTAAAAACTCTGCATTTTTGACGGGGAATGTAGTCCCCGTGTCGTGTTCCTCTTTGGACTAAAGTCACAAAGTTTCTATACTTCCCATATTTATTTATGAAAACCGTTCTGATTGTAGAGGACGATTTGGTTAATGCTCGGGTTTTTTCCAAAATTCTGACTAAGCGGGGGGGCTTAGCCGTGAAGCACACGGAAAATGTTGAAGAGGTGATGCAGATTGCTGCCAACGGCGAAGCTGATTTGATTTTAATGGATGTGTCTCTTTCGCGCAGCGTGTACCAGGGGAAATCTGTTGACGGCATTAAGATTACTCAACTGCTCAAAGCTGACCCGCAAACGGCATCGCTGCCGATTATTTTGGTGACGGCTCACGCGATGGCTGGTGACAAAGAAACATTTCTGGATCAAAGCGGTGCCGACGGTTACATCTCTAAACCTGTGGTAGACCATCAAGAGTTTGTTAATCAAATCAAGGCTTTGCTGCCTGATTGAGTGAACCATATATGCAGAAGGAATAAGAAGGAAGAAGGAAAAAGGAAGCAGGAAGAAAGAATTGTTTGTTTGAACCAAAAAACAATTAAAACTCTAGAATTACAAAGTTTGCTTAAACTCTGAATTTTCCTTATTCCTTCTTCCTTTGGATGTCCCGATTACACAATGCTATGAGTTCGGACTTTGAATTAGTGAGGCAAAATTTGAGATTTTTATGACGAGTGAAATCGAAGTGTGCGTTGCGGCGAGGAACCAAATTATCCTCAGCGAGCGCAACGCTGTTCACTCATTCATGCAATCTCAAAACTATTATTAGTCTTCGTCCTCATCGAAGTCAAAACCGATATCATCATCCTCATCGTCAACATCCGGTCCCAAGGCATCATCCTCAGTCTCAGCGACAAAATCGTCATCATCAACCTCAACTTCCTCAAAATCCTCATCAGGCTCAATATCAGACGGGCGCCCGATTTCAAAACCGCTCTCGATAGTATAAGCACGGCGCGCAGTACGGTCATCAAGTACCACATCCTCCTGCAAATCGTGGATGTCGTCATCAAACACAGCACCATCAAAACCGGCATCCTGAACCCCAGCATCCTCATAGGCATTGAACCCAGTACCCGCAGGAATGAGGCGACCGATAATCACATTTTCCTTGAGCCCGCGCAGCCAGTCAGACTTACCTTCGATCGCAGCCTCAGTCAACACCCGCGTAGTCTCCTGGAACGAAGCAGCAGAAATAAAGCTGTCGGTATTCAGCGAAGCCTTAGTAATCCCCAGCAACACCGGAGTATAGTCCGCCGGCGCTCCACCAGTAATTGACATCGCCTCATTCACCTGCTCAACCTGCCGCAATTCCACCAACTCGCCGGGAAGCATAGTAGTATCGCCACCATCTTCCATCCTGACTTTGTTGGTCATCTGGCGGACAATCACCTCGATGTGCTTATCAGAAATATCCACGCCCTGAGACTGATAAACCGACTGCACCTCATTCACCAAAAACGTCTGCACCTGTTGGAAACTCTCCAAGGCCGCCTCAAAAGTAGACTGCCGCTCTTTGAGTACGTGGAAGAACACCTCCAGAATTTCGTGAGGATTGGCAGGCCCGTCGGTCAAAGCTTCGGCGACGCCTACGCGCTGTCCGTCGGAAACGATCGGGTTTTGACCAGGTAACAAAGGATACTCCTCAATCCGGCCATCATCCTCAATCACCGCAAGTTCCACAACATCGTCATCCGTAACCACGCGAGCCGTCCCCGGCCGCTTGGCTAAAATACAAGCTTCCTTCGGCTTCCGCCCTTCAAGAAGTTCCTCAATCCGTGGCAAACCCTGAATGATATCCCCAGTCTTTGCCCGCTCAAACACCAGAATCACCAAATTGTCACCCCGCTGCACCAAGTCGCCGTCGTCTACGTGCAGCACCGCACCGGCCGAAACCCGGTAAGGACGAGCCACCCTGAGCAAGAGTTTCGCCGATTCTGTCTCCGACGCAGGTACAACCTTCACAACTTGGCCGGACTCTTCGAGAACAACCCCCGGAGCTATTTCGGTACCAGCCACCAACAGTTGACCCGGACTCACATCCGGCGTACCCGCGACAGAGATCGAAATAGAATCCGCATCTCGCATCACCAACAGTCGGCGCACTGGTTCGCCATGCCCC
This sequence comes from Microcoleus sp. Pol11C3, assembly GCF_036701485.1. Classification (NCBI taxonomy): domain Bacteria; kingdom Bacillati; phylum Cyanobacteriota; class Cyanophyceae; order Oscillatoriales; family Microcoleaceae; genus Microcoleus; species Microcoleus sp. Pol11C3. The sequence goes on from NZ_JAUBQW010000016.1 coordinate 50,396, forward strand.
TCACGGATGCCTCGAACGATACCCGCTTCTTTGCAGAGAATCTCCGTGCGGGCGACTACTGCCCCGGGCGCGATCGACTGCCCATCTTCGACCAACAGCCGTGTGTGAGTGCTGCCCTGAGTGGGATCGGCAGACACATCCCGCCGAATCACCAACGATTCCAAAATGACTAGCTGCAAGCGGAAAGTCTTGGAAGCTCGATCGCCGCCATCGGCCACACTCATCGCCAACTCTTGCGAGGCACTAACGTCTTCAGGGGAACCCCAAGCCGGCCCCGAACCGTCGGCCCCAAAAGCCATAGCATCCTCTTCATCCGGCAGCAGCTCGATATCCGCCGCCAGTTGCGGAGCTCCCGAACCAATTTCCAAAATAAGCTGAGTCCGCAGCAGTTCCAATCCCTCGACAGATTTGACGCGCTCCCCATCCTTATAGGGTAGTCGCTGCACCGCTTTCAAAGAGATTGACTCATTCAGCGCCGTCTGAGAAGGCACCGGCGGCTTATCCGGCACTGGAAATTCCACCACAGGCCGCAGCAGCAAAGCCGGGCCTTCGGGAGTTTCGATATACTCCGCATAGCCCAACTCTTCGGCAACTAAGCCTGGGAAAATTTCTTGACCGGCGTTGACGATTTGACCTTCCCCAAATGTTAGCGGCGGGCGGTCAACTACATGGAGTGTCCCCGGTTTGATCACAATTTCCCGAAGGATGTCATTTTTCTGAGTGATTTCCACTGCCCCGCTGGTTTGGCAGAAAATATCCTTAACCACCTCAGTACCCGCCTCAACGTACTGGCCATCTTCCACCAGCAGCAGAGAAATATCCTTATTCACCTCGTGGCACTCTTCCGGTATCCAGAGCAGAGTGCCGCCTTTAACCACTTCGTAGCCAAGTTTAGCTTTGCCGCGCTTGTGGACTTCCACCCCGCCGTACTTGACAATGCCGCCTGTAGCTGTGCGGTAGCTGTCGTCGAGCAATTCCGCTACCACTTCCCCGTTGATTACTTTGCTTCCGGGAGCCGTCTTGAGGGAAAACCGCTGCTTAGAAGCGGTTTCGATTGTGTAGTGATCCCGGCCGCCTGCGCTTTCGGCCCGCACGATGGCTTGGTCGAGCAGGACTTGGGCGGTGATAATTTCGATTTCTCTGGGGTCAGCGATGCGGACTACGCCGCCGTGTTCGGAGACGAGTTTAGTTTCGGCAATCACGCTTTCGGCCGGAATGCGATCGCCATTTTTCACCGCTGGTTCCGCGCCGGGGGGCAAGTTGTAGACTTCTCCTGAGAGAATCCAAATCAGCCCGCCTTTGCTGGCTGTGCGGGTTGTGTTCCCTTGGCGGTCGGTTTTTTCTTCAGGCACCAAATCAGCAAATTTGGCTTCTCCGGCTAAGTCGGAAGCCACGTCTGTAGTCACTTTTTCAGTGGTTTTGCGGGCTGCGCGACCGACGATCGGCACTTCTGCCAAAACTTGACCGGGAATGGCACGCTGTCCGTCTTTGACCATCAGAGTAGATCCCTGGACGATCGCCAATTCGATTTTCAGTTTTTGATTTTTGGCGCCGGATTTACCTTCTTCAAATCCGTCGCCCTCAAATACAAGTTTGCCGTTATTTTCTGCCACCAGTGCTTCTTCGCCGTGTCTGGTGCGGAAGGAGCGAGTACGCAAGTTCTTGAATTTCACTACGCCGGGGAAGGGGGCGCGTTCTTGTTTGGCGACTTCTCCGGTGAATACGCCGCCTGTGTGGAAGGTACGCATCGTGAGCTGGGTTCCCGGTTCCCCGATCGACTGAGCTGCAATAATCCCGATCGCTTCTCCCATGTCCACCATTTTCAAGTGGGCGAGACTCCAGCCGTAGCAGTGCTGACAAACCGATCGGGTAGATTCACAAGTCAGGGGCGATCGTAAATAGACCTCTGGCACCCCAGAATTACCAATTTCCCCCGCCAACTCCTCGGTAATTGGTTGATTTCGGACGGCTTTTTCGCTGCCGTAAGACACGAGTTCCCCGGTTTTGGGGTGCACCACATCTCTGGCGAACACCCGCCCTAGCAGCCTGTCCTTGAGGGGAATCAGCACTGTTGCTCCGTCCGTCATCGGCCGTACTCGAATTCCCCGCTGAGTGCCGCAGTCCACTTCCCGCACAATTACGTCTTGGGACACATCCACCAACCGGCGAGTCAAATAGCCAGAGTCTGCCGTCCGCAACGCTGTATCTACCAAGCCTTTGCGCGCGCCGTAGGAAGAGATGATGTATTCGGTGACGGTGAGTCCTTCCCGGAAGTTGGTTTTAATTGGCAAGTCAATGATTTCTCCTTGCGGATCTGCCATCAATCCGCGCATTCCGACTAGCTGCCGCACTTGAGAAATGTTCCCCCGCGCACCGGAGAACGCCATCATGTAGACCGAGTTTAAGGGGTCTGTGGCTCGGAAATTTTTGACTACTTCGTCTTTGAGGTCTTCTGATGTGCTGTTCCAGGTATCGATTACTTTTTGGAAGCGTTCGACTTCGGTGATTTCGCCTCTGGTGTATTTTTGTTCTGTGATGCGGATTTCTTCTTCGGCGGCATCGAGGAGCGATCGTTTTGACGGGGGAACCTGCAAATCGTCTACGCTAATCGAAACTCCCGCTCGTGTCGCAAAGCGGAAACCCAAGTCTTTGAGTTTATCGGCCATTTGCGCTGTACGGGCCGTTCCGTAGTGCATGAAAGACCAAGAGATTAATTTTTTGAGCTGACCTTTGTCAACAACTCGATTGCGAAAAACAATTTCCTTATTTTCTGTCATTTTTCTGAGTAGTGGTAATTGGTAATTGGTAACTTTTACTGCCGTTCGACTTCGGCTCCCCTGAGCTAAGCCCAAGGGTTCAGGAACCGCGTAGCCGAAGTATTGGTTTGGTAAGTGGTAATTGGTAATTGATAAGTAGAGCGGCGGGAAAAAACAACAAGCATTTTGTAGGGGCTGGTTTAGCGTATAAGGAACAGAGCTAAGCTAGGAGATGAATGCACTCACCTGCCATTCCCATAATAAAGTTTATTTGCACCTACCTACTTCATTGTAATTAGTAACTTTTACTGCCCTTCGGCTTAAATCAGAAACCGCCTCGCTGAAGTATTTGTAAGTAGTAATGGGTAAATTTTCCGGTTTCAATCACTATTATTTATTAGCGATGATTTGTCAGTTATTACCCATTACTTCTTACCCATTACCTCTTATCCCTTACCTCTTACCCCTTACCCATTTCTAATTGTTAATTACCGATTCGATGGTTTGGTGATAGATAATCCGGCCCGGAGTAGTGCGAATAAATTGATTGATCACCTTGCCGTCTCCGTCTTCCCGAACCCGGCGGAACTTGTATTCTTTCGTCACGATACCGTTGGTAGAGCGTTCCACCTTCAGCGGTTCTCCTTCGGGTTCTGTGTTTTCTATGGCGCCTTGAAATCTCACCCACACGTATGAGTGCAAGTCAACGACTCCTTGTTCGTAAGCTACAACCGCGTCGGTGAGGTTGGAGAAATAGTGACCGGCTCCTTTTTGAGCGTCAGGATTTTCGGCTGTCAAGTAATAGCAACCGAGTACCATATCTTGAGAAGGAGTAACGATCGGTCTTCCAGTTGCCGGCGACATAATGTTGTTAGAAGCCAGCATCAGCAAGCGCGCTTCCGCCTGAGATTCCAGAGACAAAGGCACGTGCACTGCCATTTGGTCGCCGTCAAAGTCAGCGTTAAAAGCCGGACACACTAGCGGGTGAAGTTGAATCGCCCTGCCATCCACCAAAATCGGCTCAAAGGCTTGAATCCCCAAACGGTGCAGCGTCGGCGCCCGGTTCAGCATTACGGGGTGTCCTTCAATCACCTCCTGAAGCACGTCCCAAACACTCGGATCGTTGCGCTGGATCAGTTTTTTGGCAGCTTTGATGTTGTTGACCAATCCTTGGCGGATCAAGCGGTGGATGACGAAAGGCTGGAAAAGTTCGATCGCCATTTCCCTCGGCAAACCGCACTGATGAATTTTCAGTTTCGGCCCCACCACAATCACCGAACGCCCGGAGTAGTCAACCCGTTTCCCGAGCAAGTTTTGCCGGAAGCGGCCTTGTTTCCCTTCAATGATGTCCGACAGCGACTTCAGCGGGCGGTTATTTGCGCCCACCACCGTCCGGCCCCGGCGACCGTTGTCAATCAGCGCATCCACAGCTTCTTGAAGCATCCGCTTTTCGTTGCGGATGATAATCTCCGGCGCCAGAATTTCTTGCAGTCTCGCCAAGCGGTTATTGCGGTTGATGACTCTCCGATATAGGTCGTTGAGGTCGCTCGTTGCAAAACGCCCGCCGTCTAGCTGCACCATCGGCCGCAAGTCGGGGGGAATCACCGGAATCACATTGAGCACCATCCAATCGGGATGAGAACCCGTAGCTATGAAGTTGTCAATCACTCGCAAGCGTTTAATCAACTTCGCCCGCTTTTGACCTTTAGCATTAGCAATATCTTCCCGCAGCTTTTCCGCTTCAGTTTCTAGCGGAATGTTTTGCAGCAAAACTTGCAAAGCTTCAGCACCAATCCCCACTTCTACACCTGTGAGTGTGGAATCTTCGCTGTAAAGTTCGTCCTCTATTTCCAGCCAAGCATCTTCCGTGAGCAATTGCTTGTATTGCAGCTTTTCTGCATTACCTGCATTTAGGACAACGTAGGCATTGAAATAAACTATTTGTTCGACATCTCGCAGCGGCATATCTAACAGAATTGCCATGTAACTCGGGATGCCTTTGAGATACCAAACGTGAGCTACTGGAGCTGCTAATTTGATAAAGCCCATGCGATGGCGGCGGACGCGAGATTCAGTGACTTCAACACCGCATCTCTCGCAAACAATGCCTCTATGGCGAACTCGTTTGTACTTCCCACAATGACATTCCCAATCTTTTGCAGGCCCAAAAATGCGCTCGCAAAACAAGCCATCCATTTCAGGTTTTAATGTCCGGTAATTAATTGTTTCGGGTTTTGTCACCTCGCCGGTTATCTGACCGTTGGGTAAAGTTCTCTCTCCCCACTGTCGAATTCTTTCTGGTGAAGCTAACCCTATCTTGACGTAATCAAAGCGTTGTTCTATTTTAGCCATTTTGACTCCAATTGATGATTTACAGTCGATTATTTGTGGTAATTTATCTTTTTTGTTGGCTTTTTTTGCGACTTAAATCAATTTTATTCTCCTCTATATGTGACATTTCTTTTGATATCAGAAATGACATTTCTGGATACTCCAAATTCCTGAGCAATTTTAGCAATGGATTCTCCGGCTTGAATTCGTTCTCTGATTTCAAGAGCTTGAGCAAAAGTAAATTTGCGATCGAGATGTCCACCCATGCGAGGAAGTGGAACCTGTTGACCTGCTTCCTTCCAAGTGACGTGATATTTAATATCGTGTATGGTTTTGCGGCCGACACTGTATTCCTGTGCTACATCCTTCATCCTCTCTCCTGCTGCTAGCTTTTGTCGAATTTCTCGCACCTTTTCCCAATCTAATTTGGCATTGGAAAGAGGATGACTTTTGCCTTGAGTGCGTCCTTTCTTAGAAGCATCTAACAAATTTTGAGTGCGAGTACCAGCCCAAAGGTGTTCTGGATTGATGCAACTGGGATTGTCGCAGGTATGACAAGCATCCATCGAAGTCGGAAGTTCATATCCTAATTTCTCGGCTAAAACAGCACGGGTAACTGATTTTAATTTCCCATTTTTCCAGTATCTGCCATAACCTTGACCATCCTTTCCACCTAGGAAAATGATGCAGCCGCTGTCTTGAATTTCTCCTAAAAAATTGGATGAAACTGTAGTGAAGTTATCGGGAATATTTGTCTGAAGTATCTTAGTAATAGTTTCATGTTGTACTCCATACTCTTTTGCTAGGTGGTTCTTGATGGTTCCAGATAAATATTTAGTCTGAATTTCCCGTAGTTGTACGATCGACAATATGCCAATACCGGGAATACTTTTGCGTCTGGGAGTTTTGCGATCGCGCCCAATCATCTGCCCGGTATTCTCAGCAGCAGTACCTACTACCAGATGTGCCGGGTTGATGCAGCTTCGATTGTCGCAGGTGTGGCAACCAAAATAACCGGAACCGAGGAATCCTGCTATTTTTGATTCGAGCACTAAACGGTGGACTAATACTGTTTTGCCATCGATCCACTTGCGCGCGTAACCGTTGCCAAACTTGCCCCCTTGCCAGTTAATACAGCCTGTCGCCCGGTCAAATTCTCCTTCTATTCCTGGGACAACTGTTACAATTGTCATGTCAGCGTCTCTCCTCTTAAGAGCGTTGATTCGCCTCACCAGTGTTCGTACCACTGCTGAGGCATTTTAATTTGAGATTCTCGATTAAAGATTAAAGAATAGAATGCTGTCAAAAAATCTTTAATCTTTAATTTTTAATCTTTAATGCCTAATCCTCGTCAAGTTCGTCACGAGAAAGCGATTCGTAAGTAGGTCGGGAGGGCGATCGCTTGCCCCCAGCATCCGCCATCAAATCCACCTCAACGTGTTCGCTGCCCTCGTCGGACGTGTTCACCTTGTGCACGGCAATATCCAAGCACAAAGACTGTAACTCCCGCATCAGCACCTTGAAAGATTCCGGCGTACCGGGGCGCGGAATGGCTTTGCCTTTAACAATGGCATTCAACGCTTCATTCCGCCCCTGCATATCGTCCGACTTAACAGTCAGCAACTCTTGCAAAGTATAAGCTGCGCCGAACGCTTCCAGAGCCCAGACTTCCATTTCTCCAAACCGCTGACCCCCCTGCTGCGCTTTGCCGCCCAAAGGCTGCTGCGTTACCAGCGAGTAAGGGCCTGTGCTGCGGGCGTGGATCTTATCGTCTACCAAGTGCACCAGCTTCAGCATATAGGCGATGCCGACTGTGATCGGGCGATCGAACGGTTCACCAGTTCGGCCATCGTAGACAATAGTCTTGCCGGGGTGCTTTTCATTAAACACCCAAGGCTTGCCGGTTTTTTCGCGCGCCTCCTGTAACTTGCCGTGTACGGTTTCCCGCGACTTTTCAGCGCCGTGCATTTCATCAAAAGGCACCATCTTGAACCGCATCGACAGATTTTCGCCCGCCCATCCCAGCAAGCACTCGAAGATTTGACCGACGTTCATCCGCGACGGTACGCCCAAGGGATTGAGCACTATGTCAACCGGAGTCCCGTCGGGCAAATAAGGCATATCCTCCATCGGCAGAATCCGGGACACAATACCCTTATTCCCGTGGCGGCCGGCCATTTTGTCGCCGACTTGAATTTTGCGCTTTTGAGCCACGTAGACGCGGACGACCATGTTGGCGCCAGGGGGCAGTTCGTCGCCCTGTTCGCGGGTAAACACCCGCACGTCCACCACGCGGCCTTTTTCGCCGTTAGGGACACGGAGGGAATTGTCGCGCACGTCGCGGGCTTTTTCCCCGAAGATTGCCCTCAACAGTTTTTCTTCCGGCGGTTGGTCGGATTCGCCTTTGGGGGTGACTTTGCCGACCAAAATGTCGCTGGCTTCTACCCAAGCACCTTTGCGGATAATCCCCTGTTCGTCTAGCTGGCGCAGCGCGTCTTCGCCGACGTTAGGAATTTCGCGGGTGATTTCTTCGGGGCCGAGTTTGGTTTGGCGGGCTTCGATTTCGTATTTTTCAATGTGGATCGAAGTGTAGACATCTTCGTACACCAAACGCTCGCTAATTAGCATCGCGTCTTCGTAGTTGTAGCCTTCCCAAGGCATATAAGCTACGAGGATGTTGTGGCCGAGGGCGAGTTCTGCCCCTTCGGTGGAGGAACCGTCGGCGAGCACTTGACCTGCTACGACTCGATCGCCCTCATAAATCAGCGGACGCTGGTTTAAACAAGTATCTTGGTTAGAACGCTGATATTTTTGCAGCTCGTGTTCGATGCAGCCTGCATATTTTTGCTTCCAAACCGAAGGCTGTTTGACTTTGAGATCGTCGTATTCCCGAATCAGGAAATGTTCTTCGCTGGAATTCGATTCGGCATCCTCAGCCAGGGGTTTGACAATAATCCGGGTAGCGTCGATGTAAATCACCTCGCCGTTAATCCGGGAAACCACAACCATCCCGGAATCTCGCGCCGCCTGAGCTTCCAAGCCCGTACCTACTAGGGGCCGTTCTGGTTTCAGTAGCGGCACAGCTTGCCGCTGCATATTCGATCCCATCAGAGCTCGGTTGGCGTCGTCATGTTCCAAGAAGGGAATCAAGGATGTCGCCACGGAGACGATTTGCACGGGCGAAATCGCCATGTAGTCCACCTGCATCGGAGTGGTGGTAGTAAACTCTTGGCGGTAGCGGACGGCTACGGTTTCGCCCAAGAGGTTGTTGTTTTCGTCGAGGCTGATGTCTCCGGGGGCGACGCGCAAATCGTCTTCTTCATCGGCTGTCATGTAAACGGGGGCTTTATCGCGCAGCACCTGTCCTTTTTCTACTGGATAGAAAGGAGTTTCGATGAACCCGTAGGAGTTGACGCGGGCGTGGGTTGCTAAGGAACCGATGAGACCGGCGTTGGGGCCTTCTGGTGTTTCGATCGGGCAAATCCGGCCGTAGTGAGACGGGTGAATGTCCCGCACTGCAAACCCGGCACGTTCCCGAGTCAGACCTCCTGGGCCCAAGGCAGAAAGCCGACGTTTGTGAGTCAGTTCTGCCAGAGGGTTGGTTTGATCCATGAACTGGGATAGCTGGGAGGAACCGAAGAATTCCTTGATTGCTGCTACCAGCGGTTTGGGGTTGACCAGAGAAGCGGGGCTGAGGGAGTCGGCGTCGGAGACGGTCATTCTTTCGCGGATGATCCGTTCTAAGCGGTTGAGGCCGACGCGCACTTGGTTTTGCAGCAGTTCTCCGACACTGCGGACGCGACGGTTGCCTAAGTGGTCGATGTCGTCGGTGGAGCCGATATCGAATTCGAGGTTAATTAAGTAGTCGATCGCTGTCAAGATATCTTGGGATGTCAGCACCCGCGTCGTATCGGGGACTGTCAAGCGCAATTTTTTGTTGAGTTTGTAGCGACCGACTCGGCCCAAATCGTAGCGTTTGGGGTCGAAAAAACGGGAGTTAAGCAGTTGTTCGCCGCCCGCCACTGTGGGGGGTTCCCCTGGACGGAGTTTGCGGTAGAGCTCCATCAAAGCTTCTTCTTCGCCGAATTGTCCTTCTTTCTCGATCGTTTTTTGGAAGTATTCCGGGTGGCGCAAACTGTCGTAGATTTCACCGTCTGTCAGTCCCAGGGCTTTGAGCAGCACTTGAGCCGAGAGTTTGCGGGTTTTGTCGATTCTGACCCAGACTAAATCGTTTTTGTCTGTCTCGAACTTTAGCCAAGCGCCGCGGTTGGGGATGAGCGAGGCGTTATAGGAACGGCGGCCATTTTTGTCGGTTTCTGATTTGTAGTAGACGCCTGGGGAACGCACGATTTGGTTAACAATCACCCGTTCTGCGCCGTTGATGATGAAAGTGCCGCGTTCGGTCATCAAGGGCAAGTCGCCGATGAAGACTTCTTGTTCTTTGATTTCCCCTGTTTCTTTGTTAATCAGGCGGGTGGGGACGTACATTTGCACCGAGTAGGTGCTGTCCCTGCGCTTGGCTTCGTCCACATCATATTTGGGGCGCTTGAGTTTGAAGTCTTTGCCCATGAAGTGGAGTTCCAGCTTGCCCGTGTAGTCTGTAATCGGGGAGAAGCTGTCGAGTTCTTCGATCAGTCCGGCTTCTAGAAACCAGCGAAAACTTGCCCGCTGGATTTCGATCAGGTCGGGCAAGGTGAAGGCGAATTCTGTGTAATCTTTAGTGGTCATGGGGGTCCTTTTTCCGCAGTGGCTCTAGCTTTTTACATGGCGCCAAGGCTGGGCTTTTTTACCTTGTTGCGTTTTTTTGATGGATTGTGTGAGAGAATTTATATGATGTTTTGGATCGCCGGCCAACTGCTGCAACGGTTATTTTTGCTTGTGGCTCGCAGTATTTTTGTGCGGATTTTAGTTCCGATCGAGATGCTTTTAGCTCTGATCTCGTGGTATCCCAGGGTAAATTCCCTACACTTTTGACTCCTAAAATTGACTTGACAGCTATTGCCAAATTGCTGAGGTTCCAAGTTTCTTCTGATGTGTAAGTTTGAGTGTGTAAGTTTGAGGTATTGCCTGAAGTTTTGACCGAACCCGAAGGTTAGCGTACTCGCGTTGTGTTGGCCTCAAGCGGGCGACATCGCAGTCGCGGATACTAAGCCAACGCCCGATCGGTCGGTTCTTTTTATTATAGGACGCAAATCCGATCGCAACAGGTAACGCCAAAAGAATCTCCAATCAAGGATGAATCCGGTTTTTCTGGCAGGATAGAAATGAGATTGTCCTGAGCGCTGGCTCCTAAATCGAGCTGTTTTCCTCGTTTCTCTGTTCTGCTATAACTAAACTGAAAAGCCGAATAGCTGACAGGCATTTTCGGTTGTCTGCTGGGACAAAGTTAAGAGAGAAACTCCTCTCAATTTAGCAACTTGCTCGGCTACGTAGTAGACGTAGGCTGGTTCGTTGCGTTTTCCGCGCTGGGGTACGGGGGCGAGAAAAGGGCAATCTGTCTCGACTAGGATGCGATCGCTATTTACCATACAAGCTGATTCTTGTATTTGCAAGGCTTTTTTAAAGGTCACTGTTCCGCTAAAACTGATGTAGAAACCTAGGTCTAAAAACCACTGGGTTTCTTCGGGTGTGCCTCCCCAGCAGTGCATTACCCCGCGCACTGGCCCGCGTGTTTGCCAAAAGTTCCTCAGCATTTCGGCCATTGGGGCGGCGGCGTCGCGACAGTGGATAATGACTGGTTTGTCAAGTTCCTGGGCGATTTCAAGCTGTGCCTCAAACACTTTAAACTGGTGTTCTCGATCGTCAGCTTTATAAAAGTCCAGTCCGGTTTCGCCGATCGCCACTACCCTAGAGTCCGAATTCGCTAATTCCCTAATCTGGCTCGCAGTCTCGTCTTTCCACTTGTCCGCATCTAGGGGGTGGAGTCCAACCGCAAACGAGACTTCGGCAAACTGATTGGCGATTGCTTGAATGCCTGCAAACTCTTCTGGCTCTACACAAGAATGAACCAGCCGAACTACACCAGCTTCGCGCCAGCGTTCTCGAATGGCTTCTAACTCAGATTTGTAAGTCTCAAAGTTGATATGAACGTGAGTGTCGATGAGCTGCATGGGGGAAGCAGATTAGAGGTGATACGGGAAAGTCCTGGTGGGATAGGGCGAGGGGGAGTGAGAGAGTCTGGGAGTGGGAGTGGCAGAGAGTGTGTGGGAAAAATCTTCCGTCTTCTTTCTTCCTTCTTCTTCCTTCTTCACGCTTGACTTCTTCACGCTTGACTTCTTCCCTCAACATCCATCCCTTCAATCTTGTACACTGCTTCGTTGCCGAACTTGCTGCTTCCTTAAGATGCTACCGATACTTCGTGCGGCTTGAGGGTTCTTGCCAAGCGGGACTTTTTGCGAGCGCCGTTGTTGCGGTGGAGTACACCTTTTTTGACAGCTTTGTCAATTTTGCTGTAGGCCTCAGACATTCGCTGCTGGACTTCTTGCATTAATTCCGGACTCGGAGCTGCTGCGTACTTGTTTACGGCAGCGAAATACTTCTTCATCAAAGTCTTTACCGCTGACTTGTAAGATTTGTTGTACAAGCGGTTACGTTCGGCGATTTTGACTCGTTTGACGGCGGACTTAATATTTGCCATAGTTCAGTTGCTGGAAGTAGGTATTCATTGATACACCCTAGTCTCAAGACAGTCCCAAGACACGGGGATTTTGAAGGACAACCTTTTCGGGATCGATCCGCAAAAAGCTTGATTTTTAAAGGCGGAGTGAGACAGCCAACTTTCCATTAGCTCAGATTGAGCTGAGTCTGTGGCTACTTTTTGGCGACGCCCGCGCAATAATTTTTTATTGACTCATTTAACTGCCTGCTTTTTACCCCTGACAATACCCAAAGGTATGACACGGGTGTTACAGAGGCGTTTTGCGGTGTTTCCACCGTCACGAGTTAAAGTCACGGTTTCTTGCGCGCAATTTTCAAGTATACAATAATTTGGCGTTTTTATATAAAAAAATTATCAGGTGTTGGAAAGACTAATATAGCACCTATTCTGCTTAAAATCCAATTCTCTGAAAAATCCAAGTTAAGCTATAACAAAGAATACGGGTGATTTGGGCTTCGGCAAGAAGCACTGACCGAAGGTAGAAGGTAAAAAGCTGAAGGTAGAAGGTAGAAGGTAGAAGACAGCCGGATCAGAAGGTAGAAGGTAGAAGGCAGAATCAAAATTCTTCCGCTCCAACACTCTCCCTCTCGGATATTATCGGGGTCGGACACTCTCCCCCTCTGCGTTCCCACTTTCTTCCTGGGCACCGGGTTCTCTGGCGGGCAATTCAAGAGAGAAGGTTGTGACTTGTCCTCAGTGTTGCAAAATCCTCGACAGAGATTTAAACGCTGCACTGAAGCCTTGGAAAATGCCGCGACTCTCGCGGTTTAAGCTTGTGGACTGGTGGTGGCCTACTTCTCTAGGAGAACCCCACAAAAAGCCCCAATTGTCAAGCAAATGTTAGTGAAGTTATAGACGGCATTCCTAATCTCCATGCTGCGAATCATTACTCAGTGGGTTGAGGCACAAGCTGAACTGCGACGGATCTGCGATCGCACCCATGACGAACTTGTCGTTCACAAAGAAGCCACCGTGCGGGAGGTGCTGCAAGCTGTAAGGCGCAGAGGCGATCAGGCTGTGCTGCACTACACTGCTGAATTTGACCGCATGACCCTAAATGTGGAAGATTTACGAGTCAGCGGCGCCGAATTGGATGCTGCTTACCAGCAGGTGTCGAAAGAATTATTAAATGCCATCCGGCTGGCTTGCAAACAGGTAGAGGCGTTTCACCGACAGCGCGTACCCAAGTCTTGGGTGCAGTTTGGTGATGACGAGATTGTTTTGGGCAAACGCTACACGCCGGTCGATCGAGCGGGAATCTACATTCCAGGGGGTCAGGCGTCCTATCCGAGCTCGGTCATCATGAATGCGGTTCCTGCGAAGGTCGCCAAGGTTCCCAGACTGGTGATGTGTACTCCCCCCGGACAGGAGAAGAAAATGAATCCTGCAGTGCTGGTAGCGGCTCAGGAAGCGGGAGTTGATGAGATTTATCGGGTAGGCGGGGCGCAGGCGATCGCGGCTTTGGCCTACGGTACGGAAACTATTCCGAAGGTGGATTTAATTACTGGGCCGGGGAATATTTACGTCACCCTGGCTAAAAAACTGGTTTACGGGACGGTGGGGATCGATTCTCTGGCGGGCCCGTCGGAAGTGTTGATTATTGCGGATGGTTCGGCGAATCCTGTACACGTCGCTGCGGATATGTTGGCTCAAGCTGAGCACGATTCGATGGCGTCGGCAATTTTGCTGACGGCGGATTCGGTGCTGGCTAGGAAGGTGGTGGCTGAGGTAGACAGACAGTTGGCAAATCACCCGCGCCGAACTTTAACAGAAAAGGCGATCGCCAACTATGGTTTAGTCGTGGTAGTGGACTCGCTCAAAGCGGCGGCGGAACTCTCTAACGAGTTTGCGCCGGAACACTTGGAATTGCAAGTTGCAGATCCCTGGGCTTTGCTCGATCAAATTCGCCACGCTGGGGCGATTTTCTTGGGCTGCTCGACGCCGGAAGCTGTGGGCGATTATTTGGCTGGCCCGAATCACACTTTGCCGACTTCTGGGGCTCCGCGCTATGCGTCGCCGCTGGGTGTCGAAACTTTTATGAAGCATTCGAGTTTGATTCAATATTCGCCGGCTGCACTTAAGAAGGTGAGTAGGGCAATTAATGTGTTAGCCGAAGCAGAGGGGCTTCCTTCTCACGCTGATTCGGTGCGGCTGCGGACTGAAAATGAGGGAAAGGGTGAGTTTTAGAGGGTAGATTTGAGATTGGCGATCGAGATTTTCGCAATTCGGGCTTAAGAAACCCGGTTTCTTTCAATATCTTGCTTAAATTACGCAATTATGTTAACAAACCGGGTTTCTGTGTAGTAATGATGCTGTTGGTGGGAAGCGCTAAATTGTGGAAAGTAGGCGACTATCAATGAGAAGTTTAAAGTCTAATATCTGAGATTTAAAGGTGCATTATATTGAATACTGTTTTGGTGGCGATCGACAATTCAGAATTAGCGACTCAGGTACTGCAAGTTGTAGGACAATTTCACTTAGAACCGACGGCAAAGGTGATTCTAGTTCATGTTGTTAGTTCTGGTACGTCGGATTTTGACGCGGTTGTCGATCGACCTCACGCTCAGGGAGATGAGATTGCTTACCGAGAGGTGGAGAAGTTATTGCAATCTTATCAGGAACAGTTGCCTTGCCAGAGCGATTTAGAAATTGTGTCCGGGGAGCCAGCCGAGGAAATTTTGCGTTTGGCGAATATTTATAAAGTAGACTTAATTGCGATCGGCTGTCGGGGTTTGACTGGTTTAAAGCGGATTTTAGAGGGTTCGGTGAGTGCGGAGGTTGTCGCTGAAGCTCCTTGTTCGGTGTTGGTGGTGCGGGCTAGGTAGGTAGGGGAATTGAACCGCAGAGGTTGACAGGTGGGAGGTTTGTTGCACAGTAGCTAAAACTTGTATGGTGCGTCAGCCAAGAGTTATAATTTCACAAACTCAGATATAATTCGGCGTAGTTTTTTAAACCGTTAAAAAAGCACTTTCATTAAAATTAACTAACTGCAAAGGCTATGACTAAAAAACCGCATCACTTGATTCCGCAAGTTCTGGCTGCTGGTTTGACCCTGTTTGGGGCGGCGGGTTGTTCTCCTGTCTATTTCAGTCAAGGACTTGCTGGCGCCAATCAAGGACATTTTAAGGGTGCTGTAGCTGATTATAATCCGAATATCGACTTTAATGCCAACAATGCTATTGCGTATCGTTGGAGTGATATTCAATATAAACGAGAGAAAAAAGAAGACTGGAGTACAGACAACTATTATAAATTAGGCTTTTTTATCCTGTGTGGGCTAATTGGTTTAGCTGTCTATTACAATCATGATACCGCCGCTGAGACCTACTTAAATCAGGGTAATGCAAACTATAAGCAAGGAAAAATAGAAGAGGCGATCTCCGATTATAATCAGGCGCTCGACCTCGATCCCAAATTAGCTATTGCCTACAACAATCGGGGTAAGGCAAAGTATGCTGTAGGGAAAAAAGCAGAGGCGATCTCCGATTATAATCAGGCGCTCGACTTGAATCCAAAATTAGCTGCTGGTTACAAGAATAGAGGTTTAGCCAAGTCTGGCCTAGGAAGAATAGAAGAGGCGCTGGCCGATTATAATCAGGCAATCGATATCGATCCCAACGATGCTGATGCTTACAACAATCGGGGTAAGGTTAAGTATGAACTAGGGGAAAAAGAAGAGGCGCGGGCAGATTTTGTTAAAGCGAACAACCTGAATCCAGAATTAGCTGTTGCCTACTACGTTCAGGGTTTAGCCAAGTATGGCCGAGGAAAAATAGAAGAGGCAATCTCCGATTATAATCAGGCGATCGACCTCGATCCTAAACGGCTCTTCAGAACTTGTGGTGATAACTTTATCTAATCAAGTGCTAAAATGTTTAATGTTTTTGAGTGGTTAAATCTGTAAGTTATAAAGAGTCCGATGAAAAA
>NZ_JAUBQW010000243.1:0-3959 GCF_036701485.1 Microcoleus sp. Pol11C3
CTGAGTTTCACACGTTTGAGCTTGTTAAGAAAGTCCCTCTTGACTTTCTATCGCTCTTCTTAACTTGTCACCAATGGGCGTTATATTACCCCAAACGGTAAAAATCATTTTGCAGAGTGACTTAGTTCCCTGCGGGATTTGAATGCGGTAGTTAAAATTGAGCAAAGGCTTGACCGAGTTCGCTTGGGGAATTTAGGAAACAGCAAGTCTGTTGGGGAAGGAGTATGCGAATTGAAAATTGACTTTGGGCCTGGGTATCGCGTGTACTTCGGACAATTGGGGTCAACAATAGTTCTTCTTCTCTGCGGTGGGGATAAAAGCACTCAAGAACAAGATATCCGCAAAGCTCAGGAGTATTGGAAAGAATATGGAGAACCCGAAAATGCCAACGAGCGATAGTTACCAGGGCTATCTGATAGAAGCGCTCAAGGATAAAATACACGCTGCGACTTATCTAACAGCGCATTTGGAAGACGAAGAGCCTGAACCGGGTTTGCTGGAACTCTCACTTAGAAATGTATTTGAGGCTCTTGGCGAACCAAATATGTCTGCAGAGGATGCCTCATTGCATTTGGAAAAATTAGAGGTTTTGTTGTCGGGAGAAGGAAGTGCGACAATTTATGCTTTGGGAAGTTGGCTGAAGGCTGTGGGATTGAAGTTATCTGTTGTGATTGATGAAGGGGAGAAAGGGGAAGAGGAAGATTCTGTTAGTGCTACTGAGTTGGCGGAAGTTGGTAATGTTTGATTTTGGTCGATCGAGCTTTAAGCTACTAATTAGACCTTAACGGCGCTCGAAGCCCGATCGCTAAAGGAAGTAGCCGAGCGCTCCGGGGTATCCTACAATACTATTAAAAGTTATGCCCGATCACCCGGTATGGCAATGACTGACATCGGTGCTCTGCTAAAATTGGCGCGGATATTTGATGATGTGTCGATCGCAGAATTGTGGGATTTTGTCCAACAGTAACAAATTACACTTAAAATAAACCAGCGCTACCAGCGCCAACCAGTGCGACCTCGCAGGGACGATCGAGTGTGGGCCCAAGCAACAAATGCGAGAGTTGGCGGATGGGACGCGGCGAGGTCAGAAAGAGATGATATATTCTCAGCGGCAATTGTAGCTGTTCGATCGCCCATATCGGTCTACAATTTTTAACGTTGAGCCTTATTGAAGTGCAGGAGTGGAGCTGGCTTGGATAACGCTAGTCTGTCAAGAAAACCCCCGCAAGCCTCGGAGCTTGTCGCCGACGAAATTCCAGAAGCAGTGCGAGACCACCCATACCCAGAAGCAGGCCAGAGTCAGTCCAAGAAAAAAGGGCTGATTTGGAAACTGCTAGGGTTGGCCGCATTAGCCTGTGGGGTCAGCATCTGGCTGCACCTCAACTTTAACTTGTTCCCAGCCACCAGTCAGGCAGAGCAAACTCAACAAAACCCAGCACCCGTTAGTTCGCCGTCAGGAGCGGCCGCGAGTCCAGGTACCAACTCAAAAACCGGCACCGCCACCGCAACCCCAGACAACCTGCTGGGACACTTACCGTACTCAGAAGCACCAGCCAAAGACTTGGTAGGCGTCACCCCCGACGGTAGCATCAAACTCCGCACCTCAGCAGCAGCAAAATATCAGGAAATGGCCAACGCCGCAGCGGCTTCAGGCATCTACTTCGCTCCCCTATCAGGCTTTCGCTCCCTCGAAGACCAACAGCACGTATTTTTTGACGTGAAAGCCGAGCGCAGGCAAAACGCCAGCAAGCGAGCCGAAGTCAGCGCGCCTCCAGGTTACAGCGAACACCACACAGGTTATGCGATCGACATCGGCGACGGCAGCGCCCCGGATACCAACCTCAGCCCCAGTTTTGAAAATACCCAAGCATTTAAGTGGTTAGAAGCCAACGCCGTCGCCTTCAGCTTTGAAATGTCCTTCCCCAAAAACAATCGCCAAGGCGTCAGTTACGAGCCTTGGCACTGGCGGTTTGTGGGCGACAAGCAAAGCCTCGAAACTTTCTACAAAGCTCATTCCATGAAAAAGTAGAGGCAAGAAGGAAGAAGGAAGAAGGAAGATTTTCCACATCTCCGGCTTTGCCACTCTCCCACTCTCCCCCTGCCCCACTCTACCCACTCTCCCATTCCCCCACTTCTCCACTCTCCCACTCCGTTGAGCCAAACTCGTGATTGCAATCTATCCAGGCAGCTTTGACCCCATTACCTTCGGTCACGCAGACATTATCGAGCGGGGATCTAAACTGTTTGACCGGGTAATTGTTACCGTAGTCAGAAACCCCAGCAAAACTCCTCTATTCACCGTAGAGGAACGGATCGAGCAGATCCTGCGCTCTACCCAACACTTGCCAAACGTAGAAGTAGACAGTTTTGAAGGTTTGACAGTAAACTATGCTAAGATTCGACAAGCCAAAGTGCTGCTGCGGGGGCTCCGGGTATTAACAGATTTTGAAATGGAACTCCAGATGGCCCACACCAATAAAACCCTTCTGGGCGAAATTGAAACAGTTTTTTTGGCAACTTCTAACGAGTACAGCTTTTTAAGTAGTAGTGTAGTTAAAGAAATAGCCAAGTTTGGTGGCTCCGTAGATCATCTTGTTCCGAAACACGTCGCCCTAGATATTTACAAATGTTACGCCAGCAGGAACCAACTCGCATCGAACCCGACAGTACCGGTCTCCCCACTGAGAACGAATCACCTCAGAACACAGCCGCCTTCGGAGACCCCACCCGAACCGCAGGAGTAGACATCCAGCGGGAATTGAACCGGCTTGAGGAAATTGTTCTCGACAGCCCGCGAATTCCTATGACCAGACGCACTCTGGTGGATGAAGAACAGTTGCTCGATCAGTTAGACTTGGTGAGGCTAAATTTGCCGATCGCCTTTGGGGAAGCCGAGACGATCATCCGACACAAGGACGACTTGCTTCAAGAGGCGGAACTTTACGCTCAGGAAGTGATAGAAGCCGCAGAACAACGAGCAGCAGAAATTTTAAACGATATGGGCCTGCTCCAGCAGGCGAAGATAGAGGCAGATCAGTTGCGACAGCAAGTTTTGCTCGACTGCGAGGCAATTCAGCAGGCGACGCTGGCGGAAGTGGAACAAATTCGCTACCAGGCTCAAGAGGAATTGGAAGAGATGAGAGTGAGGGCGATGGCTGAATGCGAGGAAATTCAAAACGGAGCAGACGATTATGCCGACCAAGTGCTCGATAATATCGAGCACAAGCTGAGCGATATGCTGCGCGTGATCCGCAACGGGCGCGATCGGTTGGATAGTGTTTCTGCGTCCCACATCCATCACACCAACGGTTAGCCAACAGTTAACTCAATGCTTGAACATTTCTAAAAGTCTACCTAAATTAGGTAGATTTTTTTTCGCAATAGTCTTTTTAGTCTTTATTCCTCAATCCCAGCACTCGGTGACTTTTTTTTGACGAGATAAGTTTTGTGAATAGAAAAGCAAATATAACCTTTTATGCTATTGTACTTCTCATACCAAATCCGGCTTAAAGACCCCCTCTATCTCTTAGTCCCCCTTTGCTCGGACTTCGTTTGACTCTATGCAGCGGTTTCAACTGCCGAATGATAAAAGGGGTAGCAAACCGGGATTTAGTATCAGACAAAAAATTCCTAATTTGATTCAAATTTTTACAATCTAATTTTTACGATGCAAAAAGTTTCTAATCGGTTCGCTGAATTTGATTTGATCCGAGCTTTAGCGATCGTCAGTGTGGTGATTACTCATGCTGGGTTCTTCACATTTAGCGATCGCAGAATTTTATTTGTCGCGATCGATACATTTCAACTGTTCTGCGTACCTGCATTTTTACTGCTGAGCGGCTTTTTTCTCACAAACAAACTGGAAAATCAAAATAATCCCGCATTGGTATAGCATTTCTTACAAAGGTGAGGTACAATAACAGCAGTGAGTAAACCAATTCCAAATATTTGCTGATGTA